>JALGUI010000316.1 GCA_029820915.1 Candidatus Zipacnadia bacterium
CTTCAGAGCCGGTTCTGGGCCAGCACCTCGCCCACCGAGGGCCGGCGCACCGCCGCGACGCCGACGGCCTACGTCGAGCGCGAGAGCAGCGCGGTCGGGCTGGTGATGGAGGATGACGCCTGGCGCAACCAGGGCTCGGTCCTGGTCTGGGACAGCACGCTCGCCATTGGCGACGACATGTTCTACCTCGAGCCCGGCGCAGAGCACACCTTCGTGTGGAAGATCTTCCCGCTGGTCGAGCCCGGCTACTACGGCCTCGTCAACGCCCTGCGCCATGACTGGGACCTGTTCGGGCACATCCCCGGCCTGTTCGGCTTCGTGCACCCCAGCTCGCAGCAGCGGATGTACGAGGACGTGCGGCTGGAAGGGCCGGCGGAGATCGCGAGCTGGCTGGCCGACACCGGCATCGACGTCGCGAGCACGACGGCGGTGATGCCCTTCGAGGACGGGCGCGCGGGCACGCTCTACGGCAACGAGAAGCGTGGCTTGCTGCGCACCGGGATCGCGCCCTTCGTCGCCTGGCGCGAGGCCGTTCGCGAACACGGCGCCGAGCCGGACTGCCTGCCCTACATGGACGTGCACCTGTGCCGGCTGGTGGGCGAGCGGACCCTCGAGGACCTGGAGAGCCGACTGCCCGGCTGCCTGATCCGCGACGCCTGGGGCGGCCCGGTCGCCTACCGCACGGGCTGGCTCTACAACGTGCTGCCCACGCTCGACAACCCGTGCGGCCGGCACCTGTTCGACGTGCTGCGCCTGTTCATGGACGAGCTCGAGTTCGACGGCATCTACCTCGATGAATGGGACCACTCGCGCGCCCGCGTCTCGTTCTCGCACGCGGACGGCATGTCCGCGCTGCTGGACGACGAGGGCCGCATCGTGCGCAAGGTCGGCATCGTGCCCATCATGGCCAGGGACTTCCAGGTCGCCTTCATCGAGGAGCTTGTCAGGCGCGACGCCGTCATCTTCGCCAACCAGTTCGACGCCACGCTGACCACCGCGCGGCTTCCCGTGGTGCACTTCGCCGAGCCGTTCGGCTCCTACGACAACTACCTGCTGGCGGCCGCGCAGTGCTGCCGCACGCCCCTGTCGCTGAACGTCAAGGCCACGCGCGGCATCTGGCAGGACTGCCGCGAGTTCCTCAAGCGCGGGCTGCTGCTGTGCTACTACTGGAAGTACCTGCACGGCGACCACGTGCTCAAGCGCTGCTTCCCGATCACGGTGCGCGAGCTGTGGCCGGGCGTGGTCATCGGCGACGACCGCATCGTCACCTGCGCGTCCGGGACCTTCACGCTCGGCCGCGACCGGTCGCTGACCGCCTACGTCTACGCCGGGCCCGAGGGCACGCTGCAGACGACGGTGGCCGCGAACGCGTCGGCAGACGGGCACACCGCGGTCGAGCTTGTGCTAACCGACGACCAGATCGCCGTGGTCATGGAGGAGTGACGGCCCGATGAACCGACTGCTGGCGGGGTGCGCGGCGCTACTAACCCTCGCGGCATGTGCCGCCGCGCAGGTCGAGATGCTCGGGGACTTCGAGGCCGACGCGGACCTCGAGGCGTGGGCGGGCGACACCGAGGGGGCGCGCGTCGAGGCCACCGACCAGGCCGTAGCCGTCGGCGAGCGCGCGGGGGCCTTCATCTACCCCGGCTCCGACCAGCCGTCGTGGCCGATGATCGGCTGCGCCTTCGACCCGCCGCGCGACTGGTCCGGCCACGAGTTCCTCGCCTATCACCTGCGCCCCGACTCCGAACGCTCCGCCTGGTTCTGGCTCCAGGTCGAGGACGCCGACGGCCGCTACGCCCAGCTTGGCTCGAATGTCGCCCCGAGTGATGGGGCCTGGTTCGTCTACCTCGTGGGCGAGCTGGCCGCCGAGATCGACCTGTCGCGGGTGGCCGAGTTCCGCTTCATGCTCGCGCGCCCGAAGCAGGAGATGCGCATGACCATCGACGGCCTGTTCGTCGGCGACGAGCTGGAGCAGGTGACGGGCCTGCGGCCGATGGTCCGCCTCGCGCCCGAGCGCGCGGACGCCGTCGGCCTGGAGGGCGCGCTGCGCGAGACGATGCTGTCGCTCTATGGGCCCGGACTCGTCGATGAGCCGACGGGCCTGCCCTACGAGTTCTTCTCGCTCACCGAGCGCCGGCCGATGCAGGACGAGCACCCCGTGCACCGCTCGATCGGCGGGGATGACACCACCGAGCAGCACACGCCCTACATGCTCTTCGCCATCGCGACGCGCGACCCGGCCATCGTGGCGATCGAGCAGCGGCTGCTCGACGCCTTCACGACCGTCCTCGACCCCGGCGACGGACTCGTGGGCTGCTACCGCTGGGACTACCGCGACCTTACGCTGGGCGACTTCTGGGGCTGGATGAGCGACCCGCAGACGGGCGAGAACTACCGGCTCTCCGATGCCGAGCATGGCGCCGAGGTGCCCCTGTACTCGCTGCTGCCCGGTGCCTGGGCGTTGGGGCACGAGGAGGCGCTGGCGAGCCTTGAGGCCTACAGCCGGACGATGCTGGCGATCAACTCGAAGCCCGGCTGCGTTCACCTGCACATGTACCTGGGCCGCGATGATGACGGGGCGCTGGTCGGCTACGACTGGGATGGCGAGAAGCGCTGGAGCCGCGTGCGCTCGGAGGACCCGGCGAAGACGTGGGCCGACATCATGGAGTTCTGGTGGATCATGCCCATGCTCGGTTGCGCGGGCAGCACGGAGGACGCGACGCTGCGGGAGCGAATCATCGCGCGCGTCGAGCCGATCATGGCCAACGTAGCGAGGCATCAGCGCGAGGACGGGCTGGTGGCGAACACGTATCGCATGGACGGCGCCGAGGCGGACACTCGCGCCCCTGGCTACATGTACGAGCGCGGCGGCGTGCCGGGGAACTGGCTGCGCGCCTGCTACGCCATGCACGCCTTGACCGGCGAGCGGGAGTACCTCGACCAGGTACTACGCTACTGGCAGGCGCCGGAGGCGCGGCGCGACCTGTCGCTGATGATCTTCCACACGCGCTACGAGCCGGAGGACGCGGCGGCGCTTGGGCCGATCATCGAGGAGGAGATCGAGGCGCTCAAGCCTGAGGTGATGGCAAACGAGCCGGGCGGATCGCTGCGCGACGAGCGCTGGGCAGTGAAGATGGCGCTGGCGAGCGTGTACACCGGCGATACGAAGTACCTGGATGCGGCGCTGGAGTGGGAGCGTGGCTGGCGGCGCATGCAGTACCGGCGCGTGGGCGACGGGCCGTGGCACTACTACTTCAGCCGCGCGACCAACACCTACGTCTCGCAGTACGCCTATCGCTACGTGGAGGCCGAGGGGATCACGGGGCACTTCATCTCCGATCACTTCCGCGGCCCGCTCGTGGATCTGGTGGTCATCAAGCGCCTCGGCGACTCGACGTGGGGGCTGGTCGGGCGGAACCTGCTGCTGCTCGGGTGGATGCTGCCCGAGCCGCCGGCGCTGGATCGCTGATGCCCCTCGTCGTGCGGAGCGACGCATGTTCACATGCGTCGGCCGTTCGCCGTCTCGTGGGTCGGTGCGTTTGCCGGGACATGGAAACGGCGAACAGCCGGGCGGGCGCGTAGGGCCGCCCCTCCAGAACTGCACGACAACAGCACAGGCCGGAACGGGGTCCGGCCTCTCCAGGAGGATGCTGCGCATCCTCACGGCAACGACAACGACCGGGCGGGCGCGTAGGCCCGCCCCTCCAGAACTGCACGACAACGGCACAGGCCGGCACGGGGGCCGGCCTCTCCGTGAACGGCAACGGCCGGGCGGCGTGGGAACGCTTGACACACATCACGGTTGCTCCTCACG
>JALGUI010000317.1 GCA_029820915.1 Candidatus Zipacnadia bacterium
ACGGACTTCGGCCAGTTCATCGTGCAGTTCGTCACCACGATCCTGCTGGCCGGCATCGTGCTGGGCGCGGTGGGCGGAGTGGGCGGGCTGGTCGCGCAGATGCCGGAGGGGACGACGGGGCTGTTCAGCGAGGAGTACGACCTGCCCTACATTCTGGTCTTCCTGGTCGTCGTCACGCTCAGCTACAACGGTGGCACCTGGGGGCTGGCCCAGCGCTTCTACTCCATCGGCGCGCCGCAGGACGCCAAGAAGGCCGCGCTGTTGTCGGCGGGCCTCTACCTGGTCTATCCGGCCATCCTCTACGTGCCCGTCTGGGCGGCGCGGTCGCTGATCGGGGAGGTCGCGCAGCCTGAGGAGACCTACGCCCTGATGGCGCTCGAGTTCTTCCCGAGGGTGGCGCCGGGGCTGATCGGGCTGTTCGTGGCTTCGATGTTCGCGGCGACCATGTCAATGGTGGACTCCGACCTCAACGCCCTGGCAGCGGTATTCACTAAGGACATCTACCAGACCACGTTTGGCCGCAACGCGTCCGAGAAGACGCTGCTCAAGGTCGGCCTGTCCGAGAAGACGCTGCTCAAGGTCGGCCTGCTGGCGACGGCCATCCTGGGCGGGATCACCATCGGCACCGGCCTGCTCGCCCCGGCGATGGGCGGGGCGTTCAAGGCTATGATGAACTGGTACGCCGCCATCCTGGCGCCGGTGTCCGTACCCCTGCTGTTCGGGATGCTCAACCGCCGGACCACTTGGCGCGGGGCGCTGGCGGCATGGTTCGCCGGCTTCGCGACCTTCATCCTGCTCAAGTACGGGGTGGGCGCGTCGTGGACCGTCTATACGGCGGGCGAGCTGCTGGTCACCTTCGGGGTCTTCCTCGGTGAGGGCTACCTCACCCGGATGCCGCCCGACGAGGCCGAGCGCGCGGCCGAGGTCCTGGAGCAGGTCGCCCCTCGCGAATAGCCCGCAGATCTGCCGCCGGGCGTGGCGCCGACCGGGGCGCGCAGGTCCCTCCCCGCGGCACGAGGAACCACGCCGGGATTCCCCGCCGGACAACCATGTCGAGACAGCACGCTCCCGGAAAGGACCCGGCCACCATGGCAGACCGCGGCATGCTCATCGAGCTGCGCGTGGACGACCCCAGGATCGCGCGCATCGCACCCCTGCACGACAACACGCCCATCGCCGACGACCGGCCGCGGGCGGCGCTGGTATCGCCGGCCGACGGGCCCTTCCGCGACGTCGCCGAGGCAACCCGAGCCGCCCTGCTCGAGCGCACCGGGGTCGAGCTGCCGGTGCTGGACGAGGCCGATCTGTTCGACCCACCGGCGCTGCCCGCGCATCTGATCGCCGTCGGCCACGCGGGCGTGAACCACCTGCTGCGCAGGATGCACTACCTGGGCTTCCTGAACCACGTGGACTACCCCTCGTCCGGCCTGCAGGTGACGTCGGTGCACAGCCCTCTGGGCGACGGCCACAACGTGCTGGCGGCGCTGGGCGCCACGCCCGAGGTGGCCGCCGCCTCTGCCCGCGAGCTGGTGGAGCGCGTGAGCGAGAGCGAGCGCGACGGCGGGTGGCAGGTCACCGGGCGCGTGCAGGCAGTCGAGCCGCCGCCGGAGGCGCCTGATCCCGCCGTGACCCTCGCCGAGGCCGCCCAGGTGACGGCCGACTCGGCGGGCCGTCCCGGGCACTTCCGGGAGTGTCTGCGCTGGCTGCGGCGCACGGGCGACGAGCGATGGGCGCGGGCCTTTGTCGAGGTCCTGCGCCCGTACGCCGACGGAACGATCCCGCTATCGATCGTGCGCATGTCCGCGGTGGACTTCTGGACTCACGAACTGGCGATGCTGTGGGGCGCCTGCGAGGCCTTCCCGTACTTCAGCGACGCCGAGCGCCTGACGGCGGCAAACTTCCTGGTGGCCTGCGGCTGGTACTGCCATGACTCGCTGACGTACCAAAAGTGGCGCATCGTGAAGGAGGAGCACCAGATCTTCAACCACCACACCTTCCCGGCGGTGGGGCTGTTCTTCACGGTCATGTACCTGCGGCGGCACGGCTACGACCTGCCGGAACTGGATGACTGGCTGGACAAGGCCACGCGCACCCTCGATCGAGCGGCCCAGGGCGGGCGCTCCTTTGACGAGGGGGGCGCGGGCTATAGCTGGCTGGTCCCGACGCACCTGATGCGGGCGCGCTTCGCGGCCGGCGATCTGTCCTGGGCGCGCAGCTCGAAGCTGCGCCACTGCGCCGACCTGGCGACCATGGTCCAGAACAACTGCTTCGAGACCGTGCCCTACGGCGACTGTGGCGGCTACCACGCCACGGGCACGGGGGCCGCGGAGGTATTGCTGCGGGCGGCTGAGTTCCACGGCGATCCGGGCTACCGGTGGGTTGCGCAGCACCATGGGCCGGCCCAGGCCGACGCGGACATCTTCGCCCGAGACCTGCCGGGCGAGCCGCCCGACCGCCACGTGGGGCTCTTCGTGCTGCCCCTGGACCCGGTCGTCCACCGCTGGGCGGGGCTGCCGCGCTTCCCCGGCTATCCCCCCCCGCCGGTGACGCCGAACCTGCCCGTCGAGGACTGCTTCGACAAGCTGACCTTCCGGGGCGGCTGGGGCCCCGACGATGACTACCTGCTGCTGCAGGGCTTCGGGGATGGCCAGCACGGGCACCCCGACGCCAACGCCATCAGCCAGTACCAGGCGAACGGGCGCCTCTTCCTGGTGGACAACGACTACATCAGCCGCTGGCCGAAGCAGCACAACATGGTACAGGTGCTGCGCGAGGGCCAACACGCGGCCATCCCCATCACGGCGCGGCTCGACGGGGCCGCCGAGTTCGAGGGCGGGGCCATGACCCGCACCACGCTGGTGGACTACAACGGGTGCGACTGGACCCGCACCATGATCTGGCTGCGCGGCGACTGCGTGCTGGTCATCGACGGCCTGCGGGCGCGGGAGACGCGGACGCTGGGCGAGGCCGAGCCAACCGATCGGGGCCTGCACGCCGAGCACCAGGGCGAGCACTTCCACGTCATCGAGCCGACCGACTCCGAGCGGCGCCTGGACATCGAGCCGATACCGGTCAACGGCGTGAAGTACCCCGAGTACCACTTCGGCGACGGCCGCCCGAATGTGCTATGCGAGACGCAGCGGGTGTCGCTGAGCCCGGGCGACGAGGCGTGCTTCGTCAACCTGCTGGTGCCCGGCGGTGATGCGGCCGGGTCGGGCCGGAGCATCTCCTGGAGCGCGCCGGGTCGGCTGCTGATCGCGGGCGAGGGCGGCTGCTGATCGCGGGCGAGGGCCCGGAGATGACCGTGAGCGCGGCGGGAGTGGAGATCGACGGCCGGAGCGTGTGCGAGTTCGGGGCGGAGGAAGCTCTCTCGTGCCTGGAGGCCGCGCCCCGCCCGGCGCCCGTTCCGGCGCACGGCGATGGCGTCGCCCCGGCGAAGATCGTCGCGCAGACGAGCCTACCTGCCCCGGCGACCTGCCTCGGCCCCGGCCCGGACGGCGCCGCGCTGTTCGGCTGCGAGGATGGCAGCTTCGGGCTGGTGGCGGCGGACGGTGAGCCGCGGGAGTTGGGGCAGGCCGAGGACCGCATCGGCGACATCGCCTGCGGCCGGCTGTTCGGGGAGGAGCGGGAGTCGATCCTGGTCGCCTCGTACGACGCCACGCTGCGTTGGCTGGAGGCCGACGGCTCGGAGCGCCTGCGGGTGGATCTGCCCCCGGGTACGCACATGCCGTCCTGGGGCACCAGCCTGTGCCTGGCAGATCTCGATGGCGACGGACGGCTGTGGCCGATCGTGGGTACGGGGTCATGGACGGTACACGCGGTCACGCCCGAGGGCGGGTTGCGCTGGACCTTCCACACTGCGGCCCACACCGTGACCGACGTAACCGCCGGGGACCTCAACGGCGATGGCCGCGACGAGATCGCCGTGGGCACGGTCTACTACTGCGTGCCGGCCATCACGGCGGACGGCGAGCGCCTGTGGGAGGACGAGGACTACAACGACTTCTGGAACGCGGGGCCGATCTTCCCCTCCGTGCGCGTGGGCGACGTGGACGGCGACGGCGAGCGGGAGGTGGTGACCGTGGGCAGTGACGCCTTGGTGCACTGCATCGACCGCCGCGGCGTGAAGAAGTGGACCTGCAGCATCGGCGATGAGGCGGCGGGGCTGGTGTTGAGCGCGGCCGGCATCGCGGCGGCCTCGCTGACCGGCGACGTGCATCTGGTGGATGGCGTGGGCCGGCGCATCTGGCGGACGCGCCTGGGCAGCCCGTGCCGGGCGCTGGCCGCCGTGGATGGTGGCTACGTGGTGGGCGTGGAGGACGGGCGCGTGCTGTGGCTCGACGAGGGCGGCGCGGTCAGGGCGGACGTGCAGGCCGGCGCGGCCTGCCGCCACCTGCTGTCCGCGCCAGGCGGTGGCGTCCTGGCGGCGACGGCCGACGGCCGGCTGCTGCGGCTGGAGCCGCCGGGCGCGTGACAGGACTCGGGCGCGCCCGCAGCGAAGGGGTTGCGGCACATCCGTCGCGACCCGACCGCTCCGCCTGCCGGAGGTGCCGTCTCATGCCACGGACGCTGCCGGCCGCCATCGCGCTCATGCTGATCGCCTCGACCTGCCGGGCGCAGAACCCGGCGGAGTTCGCGCTCGACGACTTCGAGGCCGACACCCTGGCCCGATGGCAGAACAGCGTCTCGCCGGAGTACTACCGCGGCGGGGAGGGCAACGAGGGCCTGGCCGTCGTGGACGACCCCGAGCGCGGGCGAGTCATGCGGGCCCTGGTCGCCTTCGTGGACGAGCGCAACACCGAGCCGGTGTGGATCACGCGGTTCGTGGACGAGCCCTTCCCGCTGGCCCGCGTGGTCGCGGTCTCCTTCTGGTACAAGATCACCGGCGCGGATGAGTCGCCGATCAACAGCTTCATGCTGCGCCTGCGCACCTCGCCCACCGCGCATACCAACTACGAGGTGCTGCCCGAGGACGGTGTGCCGGTGGAGCAGTGGACGCACGTCACGGTGCCGGTGCGCGAGCAGATGCCTGCGCGCAACATCTACGGCTACATCTTCGGCGAGGTGCAGCAGGTGACGCTGCGCCTCGATGACTTCGACGAGCGCAACGCGCAGTTCGCCCTGCTGGTGGACGACATCCGCGTCACCCTCGACCAGCCGCGCGTCGAGAGCTACGAGCCCACGCACCTCGACGTGCGCCGCGACGACCGCCTGGACGTGCTGGTCATCAGGCACTCGGCGGCGGGCTACTACGACATCGAGGCCGCCGCCCGCGCGCTGGACCCCGACGCGCGGGTGGACACGTACCTGTTTCGCGGGCTGCACTTCCCGCTCTGGAGTTTCCCCGAGACCGTTGACGAGCTGCTCGGCTATGACGTGATCGTGCTGGTGGACGTGGACCCGTGGTGCCTGACCGCCGAGCAGGCCCGGTGGCTCGCCGACCTGACTCACTCGGGCGCGGGCATGGTGCTGTTCGGCGGCCCCAACACCCTCACGCACGCCCGGGACTTCAGGCTGCCGCTGCGCGAGGCGCTGCCGGTGACCTTCGAGCCGGGTGCGGACGACGTCGGCGGCGGCGCGCCCCTTGCCGGCGACCACCCGCTCGCGGCGGCTCTGCCACCCGGCGGCCTGGGCACCGTGGCCCGAATGCACGCGCTGACCCCGCGCGAGGGCGCGGGGCTCGCCTTCACCGTCGGCGACCGCCCGCTTGTCGTGTGCGGCGACTTCGGCGACGGCCGCGCGGCCGTGGTCAACGCCTGGGCCAGCTACGCCCTGCCGCTGCGGGCGCGCTTCCTCACCAGTGACCTGTCCGATGACCTGATGCGCTCGCTGCTGCGCTGGGCGTGGGGCCGCGCGCCCGCGGCGCGGCTCACGTCGGTCGAGCTGCCGCCGCGGTCGGTGCCGGCCCCCGCGCGGGTGAGCGTCGGGGCCACGGCCGAGGGCGCGGCGCGAGTGCGCTTGCTGGTAGAGGGGCAGCCCGAGCAGGTCGCTCCCGCCGATGGGCCGGTCAGCTTTGAGATCGACCTGCCCGAGCAGCAGGCCGCCGAGCGTACCCTGGCCTGCCGCCTCGAGGCCCTGGACGCCGCAGGCGAGGTGGCCGACCGGCGCGATTTCGAGTTGGCGGTGCTGGGCCCGCTGGGCGTTGACGTGGCCTGGGCGGGGCACCAGTACACCTTCGCGCCCGGCGGCCCCGTCGAGTTCTCCGTGCGCCTGTCCCGCCGCGGCCTGCCCGCCATGACCGCGAGCGGCCCGAGCCTGGGCATCTCCTTCGCCGACGGCGCGCTCCCGGTCACCGCCTCCGGCCTGGCCGACATGTGGGTCATCCCGCCCGGCTCGGAGAAGACGCTGCACGACCAGTCCGGCCCGGCCGATGTCGAGACCACCGAGTCGCGCGACGACCTGCTGCCCACGCTCACTACTACCGGCATCACGCGCGCGGGCCGCGCGGACATGACCTTCGGCGAGAACGACCGCATCCAGCGCGTGAGCCGCGTGGCCGAGATGCTGGCCGACGGCGGCGTGCGCATCACCGGCCGCTACGAGTTCCTGCAGGACGTGCAGGTGAACCGCATCACCACCATGCTCACGCTCCCGACGTCCGTCTACGCGGGCCTGCCCTTCGTCGCCGAGCAGGGCGGCGAGCGCGTCGAGGGCGAGCTGCCCGCGGCCGACGGCACGCGCATCCTCGATGGCGAGGGCCTCACGCTGACCATCGAGACGCCCGGCGGCCCGCTGGGCATCGAGGTGCTCGACCCGTCGCTGCACGTGTGGATGCAGGACCTGCGCCGCTACGGCTCGGAGACCTTCCGCATCGAGATCGAGGCCCCGTTCGAGAGTAGGCTTGCGCGCGCGGGCGACACGTACGAGATCCCGGTGCTGATCACCGGCCCGACGGCCGCGGGCGCGCCCGTCCCGCCGCTCGGGGAGCTGTCGGCACGCTGTGAGCTGCGCGACCTCGCCGACGGCCGGGCGGTCATGACCTGGCCCG
>JALGUI010000318.1:0-664 GCA_029820915.1 Candidatus Zipacnadia bacterium
AGGCGCCGGCGCGCCTCACCCTCGGGCCGACCCCGCCTCTGGGCGGGATCGGACGCTCGGGCAGCCCCTCCGTACGGAAACGACGTACGGCGCAGATGCAGCGACCACGCCCAAGATGTGGGTAAAGGTAAGCCCACCGGGAGGGAGGCCGCACGGCCGCCGCGGCGGAACCACCCGCAAGTGATCCACGAGACAGAGCGGAGTGACACAGCATGATCCTCGACGATTTCCAGCTTCATGGGCGCGTGGCGCTCGTGACCGGCGGCGGACGCGGCATCGGCAAGGCGCTGGCGATGGGCCTCGGCGAGGCGGGCGCCGACATCGCCCTCACCGCGCGCAGCGAGGACCAGCTTCGGCGCGCCGCGGACGAGATCGTGGCCGCCGCCGGTCGCCGCGCGGTGCAGTTCCCCGCCGACCTGACCGACCTCGCGCAGATCCAGCCGGTCGTGGACGCCACGGTCGCCGAGTTCGGCCAGATCGACATCCTGATCAACAACGCGGGGACCATCAACCGCGCGTCGGCGCTGGACTACACTCCCGAGATGTGGGACGAGGTCATGGCGATCAACATCCGTGGCGCGTTCTTCGTCGCGCAGGCGGTGGGCCGGCACATGGTCGATCGCGGCCGCGGCAAGATCATCAACATCGCGAGCCTGCTCTCGGC
>JALGUI010000318.1:688-4497 GCA_029820915.1 Candidatus Zipacnadia bacterium
GCTTCGAAGGGCGGCATCGCCCAGCTCACCAAGTCGCTCGCGGTCGAGTGGGCGCTGCACGGGATCAATGTCAACGCCATCGCGCCGGGATACTTCCGCACCGACAACACGCAGGCGCTGCAGAATGACCCCGAGCGTAACCGCACCATCGTCGAGCGCGTGCCCTTCCACCGCTGGGGCGATGTCCGGGAGCTGCAGGGCGCGTGCGTCTGGCTGGCCTCGGATGCCTCCAGCTTCGTGACCGGCCAGGTCATCTACGTCGATGGCGGCTGGACCGCCACCTGAAGGGGCATGCTGCGATGAATGTGCTGTACATCTCCGGCAGTCCACGCAGGAGGGGCAACACCGAGTGGCTACTGGCGCTGATGCGGGATACGCTGCCGGGCGAGCTGCTGCGCGTGATGGACCACGAGATCGAGCCCTGTCGTTCCTGCTGGGCCTGCTGGGAGGGCGACTGCTGTGTCATCGATGACGACTTCACGCGGGTCATCTGGCCCAAGATGGCGTGTCTGCCTGCGACGTGTGCGACTGCTGAACCAAGGCAACATGGTGTAGTCTCTCGTAGAGACGGGAGGAAGAGCAGTGCAGTTGTGGCTTGCTGCGACAGTGGTGCTGGCTGTGACCTTCGTCTTCTCCATGCTGGGCATGGGAGGCGGACAACTGATCATACCCGCTCTCTTTTGGCTCGGCCTCGACTTCAAGACCGAAGCGATTCCCATCGGATTGCTCTGCGGTGCTATATCGGCCACCTCGGCATCGGTAACTTACGTGCGGCATCGCGTCGTCAACTGGCGGGTGGGAGGTCCCTTCATGGTCGCCGTCCTGGTGGGACCGCCTCTGGGCGCCTTCGTCTCTGTGCACCTTCCGCCCGGGCCCGTCATCGTCTGCTTTGCCCTGTTCAGCGCGGCTGCCGGGCTCCTGATGCTCACCGGCTGGCGGCCTCACGGGCGAGAGCTGTCAAGACCTGCGCAGTGGCTCATCGGGGCCATTGGTGGGCTTGCGCTCGGCTTCGTGACCGGCCTGCTCGGCCGGGGCGGAGGTTCTTTCGTCGTCCCGCTGCTCTACCTCTGCGGCCTGGAACCGCGAGCGGCCGCCGCCACCTCCGCAGTAATAGTCACCGGCTCGAACTGGATGGGCTTCCTCTCGCATCTTGCCGTAGCTCATCTGTCCCCAGGCCTGCTGGTGGCGTGCGGGGCGGCCGGCCTGATCGGCAGCCAGGCGGGCTCCAACCTGATGGCCACGCGGCTGAAATCGCATCACGTCAAGATCGTCTTCGGGAGCGTGCTTCTTGCCGTAGCGGCCATACTCATTGTCAAGGATGTGCTGCTGGCAGGGTAGCCGCGCGCGGTCACATTCCGCGTGCTCTCGCGGGTACCTCGTCGAGCACCCGCAGGATGGTGCCGGCGGACGGTTGACGGGAGCCGCCCTGCGATCCGTGAAGGACTGACCGCCGCGCAGGAGTCCTCAGTGGCGAGGACCAGCCTGTGACGGCGTCGCAAGGATCCAGGGGGACGGGAGGAGCCGCTATGCGCACGATTATCTGTCTGCCGGCGCTGTTGAGCGCCGCCGTGGCGGCGCCCGCCGTCCACCGAAGGGTCGTGGCCAGCCAGACACCCTTCACCCCTGCGTCTGGAGTCCATTCCCCTGCCCTTGCAGCGCGAGCGTCTGCTCAGCGAACTCCCCGCAGGTCGCGGCGCGACCCTACCTGCACATGTCATTGCCGCGTGGGCAACATGCCGCCTGCAATTGCTGGATGTACGCGCCGCCACCATCGGCGCGCAGGATTCCTCAGGCGGGGGGCGAACCTGCCCCCGGGAAGACGCGGGGCGAATAGAGAGTGAGGTGCCCGATAGTGGCGGGAATGAGCTTCAATGTGGGCGGTTTCAACATCGGGAGCCGAGTCGCCGGCGTCGGTGGGGCGAAGAAGGGCTGTGGCGGGGGCTGCGGTGCGGTCTTTGGCATCATCCTCGGCATCATCATGATCCCGCTTGGCCTCTACCTGGCCTACTACGGCGAGATCAAGCTCGTAAACCACGGCAAGGTGTTCGAGCGCATTGAGATGATGGAGCCCGACGCCGCCAAGGCTCAGGAGGGCGAGCTGGTCAAGATCAGCGGCCAGCCCGAGGGCATCTTCCTCCGGATCCGGGAGTGGGATGGGCAGGCGCTGTTCGTCCGCCGGCAGACTGAGGAGTTCCAGGAGGACACGGACGCCGAGGGCGAGGTCGAGCGCGAGTGGAACACGATCGATACGGACGAGGAGTGGGCGGACTTCTCCATCGGCTCGATCCAGATCAGGCCCGCCGGAGCCAACCCGGTGGGCGAGGAGGAAGTCTACTCGGCCTACAAGAAGAAGTACGAGACCGCCTTCCACGTCGGCACCTCGCAGGACAACCCGGACGTCGGCGATCAGCGCCTGACCATCGACGTGCTCGACGCGACGAACAGCGTCATCGTGCTCGGCCAGATGTCGGGCGGCGGCATCCAGGGCGGCTCGACCTTCGTGGTCAGCACTCAGAACGAGGGCCAGACGATGCAGACGCTCAAGACCGAGTACACCTTCGCCTACTGGGGCCTCAAGGGAGGCGCGGTCTTCGCGATCTTCTTCGGCATCCTGATGGTCTTCACGCCACTGACCTGGCTCGTCGGCCACGTCCCCCTTATCGGCAACCAGCTCTCCTGTGCCTTTGCAGGGGTGGCCTTCGTGATCGCCGTGGTGACCGTCGGCGTCATCACGGTCTTCCTGAAGGCCTTTTGGTTCCTGGTGGCCGCCGCGGTGCTGGTGATCGCCTTTGTGATCATTCGCGGGATCACCACGTCGCGTAGCGGGCCCGGCGCGGGCCCGCCTGTCCAGCCGGCCGGCACTCCGCCGCCCGCGCAGCCCGTGGCCTCGATCCCGACAGCCCAGCCGACAGCGCCCGCGCAGCCGCGGGAGTCCGCGGAGCCAGAGGCGGGGCCGAAGTTCTGCGCCAACTGCGGCGCCGAACTCGACCCGGGCGGCAAGTTCTGCCAGGAGTGCGGCCACCAGGTCGGCGCGGAATGAGGGTCCGGCGCTGACGGGGCGTCTCTGCACGATAGCCCAGCCGCAAGCGCACACGCGACAGTGAGGGAGGAGACAACATGGAGCACACCATCCGTGGCACCGTGATGCAGTCCGCCGAGATCACGCTCAACGAGGGCGAGGCCGTCTACACCGAGGCCGGTGGAATGTCGTGGATGACCGCCAACATCGACATGGACACCAACATGAAGGGTGGGCTCATGGGCGCGCTGCAGCGGGCGGTCTCCGGCGAGTCGCTGTTCATGACTACCTACCGGTGCAACGCCGGGACGGGCTTCGTGACCTTCACCACCGAGACGCCGGGCAAGATCGTGCCCATGGAGCTGGCCGCGGGACAGAGCCTGATCTGCCAGCGCGACGCCTTCATGGTGGCCGACGAGGGCGTGACGCTCGAGATGCACATGCACAAGAAGCTCGGGGCGGCGTTCTTCGGCGGCGAGGGCATCTTCATGCAGAAGGTCACCGGGCCGGGGCCGGCGTTCTTCGAGCTGGCGGGCGAGATCGTCGAGTACAACCTGGAGGCCGGCCAGGTCCTCAAGGTTGATCCCGGCCACGTGGCGCTGATGGATCCGACGGTGGACTTCGACATCTCGATGGTGCCCGGGATCAAGAACATCTTCCTGGGCGGCGAGGGGCTATTCCTGGCGCAGGTGACCGGGCCGGGCCGCGTGTGGCTGCAGAGCATGCCGCTGTCGAGCCTGGCGGCGCGGCTGATCCCGTACCTGCCCAAGTCCAGGGACTGAGGCGGGGG
>JALGUI010000319.1 GCA_029820915.1 Candidatus Zipacnadia bacterium
CTCGCCGCAGCCGTCCCGACTTGTGGGTAATGCATAGCCCTGGCCGCAGGCAGGTCGCTGTGCGACCTGTCGCTGCGTCGGGCGGGAGAGGGGGGGGACGGCAACGACGAACGACCGGGCGGGCTAGGAAGCCCGCCCCTCCTGACGGCGACGACAGGAGCGGGCGGCGGGGACCTACCTACCCAGTTCGGTCAGACCCGGGGAGCGCAGGGCGCCTGGACTCCAGGGGGGTGAGGGCGCCTGGGCGCCCCGTGTGGTTGCTCGGCCGACTGGCCCCCCTACGACTTGCGGCCGGCGTACGGACGAACAGGCGCCCGACCGGCCGGCCGGGCGCCTTCGCGCGCCGCGTTGAGCGCTACCACCTGTCGGCGGAGTCGGACGCGGCGGGGGCCTCGATGATCACCACGTTCGCGGCCCGCGGCCCCTTGGCGTCCTGCTCCACGTCGAACTCGACCTTGGCTCCCTCGGGCAGGCTCTTGTAGCCCTCACCCGCGATAGCGGAGTAGTGTACGAACACGTCCTCGCCCTCGGTCCGCTCGATGAAGCCGAATCCCTTTGCGTCGTCGAACCACTTGACTGTTCCCGTCGCCATGCGAAATGCCTCCGTGCCTTCTTGTGGCGGTACGCTGCTCGTCCGCCAGGAGGAAACTCGCTAGCGACTCGAACAGGCCCTGCCCGCGGTCTGTGCCGCACTATGCTATGGCGTAGCGTAGCCGAAACGTTGAGTACTTGCAAGGCTTTTCCGCAATTGCTAACAGCGACCCGTCTCGTCGGCCCACGTGGAAGCAGCTCTCGCCGGCCGCCGGCAGGGACACGGGCGTCCCGCGGAGAAGAGCCCGCTGAGCCGTCGGCCTTGTCGGCGAAGCGACCTGTCCGGGGAGTTGCATGCCATGCCTCTGAGCTTCGACGAGTTGATAGACGATCCGTCCGGGCGCCTGGCGACGATGATGAGCGCCGGGCGGCTCTACCTGAGCGACAGCTCACACGCCGCGCTGCTGCGGCGGGTCGGGGACGTGATCGAGGAGATCCCCACCGCGCGCTGCCCAGACAAGCGCTGGTTCCAGCGCTCCTACGGGCGCAGCGTGACCGACGAGCCGGAGGACCTGCTGGTCGGCGACGGGCTGTTCTACCTGACCGAGCAGCGCAAGCTCTTCCTCGACTGCACCGGCGGGCACTACCAGATGACGTGGGGCTACGACCACCCGGAGCTGCACGCGCTGCTGCTCGACGGCATCGAGCGCGGGATCGTGTGGGATAACCACAGCAACATCCCCTCCGCGCCGGTCAAGCGGCTGACCGAGAAGCTGGTGGAGTTGGCCAACCCCGGGCGGGACCTCGCCGAGCTGCAGGACGACCCCGACAGCCTCAACACCGTGCTGGCGGGGACGGCCACGGGTACCGTGGCCTGCGGGGCGGCGATGAAGATGATGCTGATGCTCCACGAGGCGGACGGCGCGCCCGTGTTCGTCGTGCTGGACGGCAACTACCACGGGACGGACCTGTTCGCCCAGCGCCTGCGCGGGATGTGGCCGGAGTACTTCTGCAACGTCGAGATCGTCGCGGTGCAGCCCAACGCGCCCGACGAGCTGGAAGCGACCTTCGCCGAGCACGGCGAGCGCGTCGCGGGCTTCTGGGCCGAGCCGGTGATGATGAACCGCGAGGCGATCATCGTCGAGCCGGAATACCTGCACCTGGCGCGGCGGCTGTGCGACGAGCACGGCGCGCTGATGGCCATCGACGAAATCCAGACGGGCTTCTGGGTCCCGGAGGTCATCTACTCAACGCGCATCGGCCTCGAGCCGGACTTCATCGTGCTGGGCAAGGGCATGACTGCGGGCTTCCACCCGCTGTCCGCGCTGGTCTACCGCGGCAAGCTGGACGTGCTCGAGCAGTACGACGCGATCAGCACCAACGGGAATGCGGCGCTGGCGGCGTACATGGCGCTGGGCTGCATCGCGCTGATCGAGCGCGAGGCCGGCCGGATCGAGCGCGTGGGCGCGGCGTGGCACCAGGCGTTGGTGGCGCTGGCGGCGGAGTTCGACGAGACGCTCGTCGAGGCGCGCGGCATCGGGCACATGTCGGCGCTGAAGTTCCGCGACCGCGAGGAGTGCCTGGCCTTCCACCGCACGGCCGTGGCGCGCGGGTTGTGGCTGCGCGCCCACGCCTACCACGAGGGCCACAGCACGGTGCTGACGAAGTTCGCGCTGCCGCTGGACGAGGAGGTCGTCGCCTGGACCGCCGGTGCCCTGCGCGACCTGCTGCGGGGGAAGGCGTGGCGGGCGTGAACCGTTCTGCAGGGCGCGGATCCGCGCCGCGCCTGTCGTTGCTGTTGCCATGCGGCCCCTCTCGAACGACATCATCCGCGAATCGATGGTGACACCATGGTCCACCCGTACTTCGAGCTGACCGACGTTGACCGCCGCTTCTTCGAGGAGCGCCTCGACCCCCGCCTGCCTGCCCGCATCTTGGACGCCCACCGGCACGTGCAGCTTCCCGAGCACCTCGACGAGAGCCGGGCGCCCTTCAAGCGCGGGGCCTTCCCCGAGGAGATCACCGGGCCTGAGTCGGTGGCGCAGGCGCGGCTGGGCTACGAGATCATGTTCCCCGGGCGCGAGGTCGAGATGCTGGCCTTCGGCTCGCCCGCGACCAACTGCGACTGCGCGGCCAACAACGCCTACGTGTCGCAGGCGCTGGCGGGCGGGAGAGGGCCACAGGGCGGAGGGCAACGACAAACGGCCACGACAGGCGGGCGCGAGTGCGACGCACTCGCCCAGGTCCCCGCCCTACAAAACGACGACGACAGCTCGGCCGGGCTGGCGCTCAGCAGGCCCGAGTGGAGTGCCGAGCGGCTGCGCGAGGAACTGCGGCGGCCGGCGATCATCGGCATCAAGCCCTACGAGCGGCTGATCGCGGGCTTCGAGGGCGGCGACGTCAGCGTGTTCGGCTTCGTGCCGCACGAGCACCTCGAGCTGCTCGACGAGCTGGGCGCGTGGCTGACGCTGCACCTGCCGCGCGCGCAGCGGCTGGCCGACCGCGCGAACATCGACGACATCCTCGAGCTGCGGGCCCGCTACCCGAACGTGGTGCTGGTCATCGCGCACCTGGGGCGGTCGTACGCCGGGCGTTACGCCCGCGAGGGCTTCCCGCCGCTGGCCGATGACCCGGGCATCCTGTTCGACAACTCAGCGGTGCTCAACCCGGCGGTACACGCGCTGGCGCTGGACCGCTTCGGCCCCGAGCGGATCATGTGGGCCTCCGACCAGCCGGTGTTCTACATGCGCGGCCGCCGCCGCTGGGAGGGCGACCGCTACATCAACCTGACCAGCGGCGACTACTCGTGGAACACCGACCGCGAGCCGCCTGACATCGAGGCCGCCTACACGCTCTCGCTCTACGAGGCCATGGCCGCCTGCCTCGACACCATCCTCGCCCTCGGCTTCGGCGATGCCGAGATCGAGGCGGTCTTCCACGGCAACGCGCGGCGGCTGGTGGACGACGTGCTGGCCCGCAAGGAGAGCTGGTGATGACGCGCGAGGCGCTGATGGGGCTCGACCTGGGCACCACCGCGGTCAAGGTCGGTATCTTCGACGCCGCGACCGGCAGGGCGCTGGGCGTGACGCGCTCGGAGTACACGCCGGCCTCGCCCCGCGCGGGCTGGATGGAGCTGGAGGCGCGGGAGTACTGGCGGGCCGCGGTTGAGGCAACGCGCGCCGCGCACGACACGGCGGGCGGGCCGAGGGTCGTCGGGATCGGGCTGTCGAGCCAGGGCCAGACCTTCGTGCCGCTGGACGGCTGCTACCGACC
>JALGUI010000320.1 GCA_029820915.1 Candidatus Zipacnadia bacterium
CGCGCCACCTGCCGTCCTCCCCCTTCGATAGCATCGCGCGGTCCACTTCGGCACATCGGGCGGGGAATCCTCCGGCACTGCGCGGAGCCGACGTGGTGGGGATGGCTTGCGGGCTTGTCAGAGGTCCGCCGCAGGCACGGACACCTGCGGCCACCGCGGCGCGGCGGTCAGAACTAGCGCAGCACCCAGAGCAGCGCGATCGCGGCCACCGTGGCGCACACCGCCAGCACCGCCGCCACCGCGGGCCTGAGCGCGCTCTCCGGCAGCAGCTCCCGCACGCCGACGCCCAGCGCCAACCCCAGCGACGGCAGGAACACGGGCGTGTAGCGAGACGCCCAGCGCAGCACCATCCCGTCCACCAGCAGCATCTGGTACGTGACGCCGGCCAGCGTCCCGGCGATCACCAGGCCGATGGCGGCCAGCAGGGCGCGCCGGGACCGCTCAGCCCCCACAGCGGAAGGGCCCAGAAGGCCAGCATGAGCACGTCGTGCCACGGCGGCCTGGGCTGTGTCGTCGCCACCGGCTCGAACGCATGGTAGGCGATGCGCGGCGTGTAGCGGTGCACGAGCCAGTCGGGGATGACCGAGCCCCACGCGACCTCCTCGAGCATCAGGCAGACCATGATCCCCGAGACCTCGGGGTAGAGCACGATGTCACTCGGGGCGCTGAGGATCGGGCGGTGAGCGGAGTTGTAGACGGGCGCGCCGTGGGTCCGCAGGTTGTGGGCGAACCAGGGGGAGGCCATGGCGAGCGCCACGGCGAGGCCGATCGCCGCCATGCCGATGGCCCGCAGGCGCCACCAGCGGCCCGGCGACCGCCGGCGCGTGGCCGCGAAGACCGCCACGAGCATCGGGAACACCGCGACGCTCGCGGTGAGCTTGGTCAGCAGCCCCAGCCCGAGCACGGCTCCGAGCACCAGCGCGGCCCGCAGCGCCGAGCCCTGCGTGAGGAAGCGGGAGCACAGGAGGACCGACAGGCACACGACCACCGCCGCCGGCGCCTCGTTGTTCACCGTGCCCATGATGAGGCTGTAGGTGCCGAAGGCCAGAGCGATGCACAGCCCCAGCGCCACGACCTCCCGCCGGTCCGCGAACACCGCCAGCCCCGCCGCGCGCACCAGCAGCAGTGCCACCAGGCCCAGGAGGACGCTAAGCAGCCGCGCGACCGGGTAGAAGGCCCCGGACGTCCCGCCGGTGGCCAGGTAGACCGGGACCATCAGGAGGTAGTAGGCGGGCGGGTGGTGCGCCTGGGGTGTGAGGTAGACGCGGCCCGCGGCGGTCTCGCGCACCTCGATCTCGGAGCTGGGTGCGGGGAGTCCGCGGCCATGGGCGAGCGACTCGACGTACTGCGCGTGACCGTCCTCGTCGGGAGCGGTGCCGTAGGGCAGAGAGAGGGCGTAGACCGTCGCCGCTACGACGTACAGCAGCAGCGCGACCGCCTCGAGTGCCGGCCACAAGCGCGTGGCACGCTCCGGTTCATCGCACGATGCAGACATGGCGTGTGATGTTTCGACGGGGGGAACGGGCGCTCCTTGTCGGCGCGGTCGGTGGGGTGGGCGACGTGAACGGGTTGCGATTGAGCTACCTCAACTCCCACAGACCCGTCCGCCTCGCCGGCAGGTCAACTCTGAACTCGCGGGCCCGCGCGGAAACGACTTCGCCGGTGAGGGCGTCGGTGACGCGCCGTGCGCGGGGCAGTCGGATGGTCCTTGGCCCCCCATGGAGCGTATGCACGGCGAGCAGCCGCTCACTGGCGAAGACGACATCACCGTCATCGTCATAGATGTGCACGCCGGCGAGATCAGCGATGCCGCGCAGCAGGCCGGGCGGCAGGCCGGGCACGGCCGCCCACACGGACGTCCACTCCTCCATGCGCTTGATCGCCAGGCCGCCGCGCTTGGCCAGCGTGAAGACGCCACCGGAGTCGTCGGTGGCCACGAGATCACCCAGCACAGAGGCCGCCGGGTCGTCGCACCACAGGACGGGGCCGATCTCACTTCGGGTCCCGAAGCGCGTCGGCCGCGGCAGTGCGCCGGTCGTCGGGTGCCTGAAGTCCGTCACGACGACTTCAGCGCCCTTCGCCAGCGTGACCTCGGCCACCTCGATGTTCATCCCCGTGACCTCGCGAACGCCCTCCACCGAGAGACCGCGATCGCCGGCGAAGCCGGTCGCGTAGACGCTCAGCACGGTCCGGCCGCGGCGCTGCACCCGGTCGGCGATCACACGCCGCTGGTCGTCGGACAGATGGAAGGTGTTGAGCAGCACGAAGAGGCGGTAGCGCCCGAATGGGAAGTCCCGCTGCTCCAGGTCGGTGTCCAGGTACACATCGTATGGCGCCCCAATGCGCGCCAGCCCTGCTATCGTCTGCCTGGCGATCAGGTCCTGCTGGAGGGTATTGAACTTCTGGTACCACAGCGACCGGTTGCTCACGATGACCGCGATCTGGGCAGCCCGCCGGTCTCCGGGGGAGTTGCGTTCGGCCACTTCGCGCAGACGTGCCACCGTGTCGAGCAGGCGTGGGTGGTCGTACCAGCCCCCCATGTTGCCGAGGCAGTACCACCACAGGCCGGTCCCGGGCTTGGTGAAGCACCCCGCGAAGTTGCGCTTCATCACGGCGATGCTCTCGTCGATGTCGCGGCTGCACCCGAAGCTGTCGCCGATGGTCACATACGGGCGCTCTGAGCGCTCGGGGTCGTAGGCGGCCTCCGCCCGCGCGGCCAGCGCCGTACGCGAGTCCTCCTCGACGATGGCGAGCTTGCCGTGAAGCGCCATGGAGTCGTTGAGGAACTGCGGCACAAACACGCCTCCCGGGTAGCGCTCGCCGTAGCTGTAGGGAGCGACAAAGAAGTCGATGTTGGGGTCGTCGAGGAGCAGGTCGAAGGCGCCCTGCCTCCGTCGGAAGATGCCTCGCTCGGGCGAGGACCAGCCGGGGAAGAAGTAGTAGCCGTTCCAGAGCCCGACGAGGCGACGCCTCTGGTCGGCCTGCTTGAGCACGGCGGCGAACTCGGCTGCCACCTCCGCCGGCTCCTCGTGATACCACTGCATGAAGTCGATGACGCGCCGGGAGCGCGCGGGGTCATGGAAGAGCCCGCGATCGCCCTCGAACAGCGACTCCCATTTCGGCAGCTCCGCCGTCTCCCGGGTCGCGCTCGGATCGTGCCAGGCCTCGCGCAGGGCCGGGTCGGTCTGGTACCGGCGGCTGAGCCAGCGGCGGAACGAGGCGGTCGCCGCCGGGCTGTAGTCCCAGTAGTCCAGCCACTCGCCTCCTGCTCCGCACATGAAGTAGCCCACGATGCGGTCGGCGTACGGACTCTCGTTCACCCAGCGCACCAGGTCGCGCAGGCCATCGCAGGCGAGTTCGCGCCACTTCAGCGAGGACACGGACACGCGGTCGCCCGGCTGCATGGCCGGTGGCCATACCATCATCTCACCCGGGTTGGCCTCGGCCCATTCCGGGGCGGAGTTGCGGCGCAGGGTGGTCGTCAGCAGGAGGATGATGCGGCCGTCGGGGCCGGCGGCGTTGAGCACCTTGTCGATGGCCGGGACCAGGTACTGCGCCCGCGACCGGTCGCGCTGCTCGGGCGAGTGAGTGAGCGCCAGGCCGCAGCCCACGACGAACAGACGCACCCCCGCCCGAGCGATGCTCGCGTAGTGCTGTACGCCAAGGTCAAGGTGGGCCCACGGCAGGTTCTCTCGATAGACAACCGGCGGCTCGGGTTCGCCCCCGATAAGCAGGATCGGCGCGCCGCGGACGATGCCCACTTCAGCCAGCGCGGCGTCCTCGGCAGAGCACGCCGCGTTGAGAGGGACGACGACCGCAATCAGCGCCATAGGCGCGAGTAGCAGTCGCATCGGGATCACCGCCTGGTAGGGCCACAGGGTCTGCTTCCGCCTGTGCCAGAGGTTCCGCGCGGCGCTCGGCCTGTCCTCTCCGGCCGGGTGACGGCTTCGGGACAGCGGCTACTCCGGCAGCTTCTTCAGGCACAGGAACCAGTCGAGGCAGCGGTAGTCCTCGCCCGCGCCCGCGACGCGCTCCTCGGCTATGGCGTCGGTCGGCGGCGGCGGGATGATGACCTCGTCCCCGGGCTGCCAGTT
>JALGUI010000321.1 GCA_029820915.1 Candidatus Zipacnadia bacterium
TCGGTGGCCGATGGCAAGGTCTTCATCATCGACCACGATGGCGCCGAGGATGTCGTGCGCGCCATCGACATCGAGACCGGCCAGGACGTGTGGCAGTGCCGCTACGCCGACCTGACCGAGGCCAACTATGGCTTCTCGCGCTCCACCCCCGTCTACGATGAGGGGCGCCTGTACACCGTCAGCTTCCTCGGCAAGGTCGCGTGCATCGACGCGGGCACGGGTGAGATTCTGTGGGACGTGGACATGCGCCGGCAGTTCGGCGGCGTATTGCCGACTTGGGGCTACGCGATGTCGGTGCTCATCGATGGCGACAGGGTCATCATCGTCCCCGGCGGCCCCAACGCCTGCGTCGTCGCGCTCAACAAGGCCACGGGGGAGGTCATCTGGGCCGGTGGCGGCGGCGACATCCCCGGCTACTCCACCCCGGTCAAGGCGACCATCCAGGACGTCGAGCAGTACGTGGTCTTCGCGGGCAAGGCGCTCATCGGCGTGCAGGCGTCGGACGGCGGGCTCCTGTGGCGTGTGCCCTGGGAGACCAACTACGACGTCAACGCCCCCACGCCGATCATCTCCGGTGACCATGTCTTCATCACCAGCAACTACAAGCGCGGCTGCGCGGTGATCGCCGTCGAGCCCGACGGCGCCCACATCCTGTGGGAGAACAAGAACATGTCCTCACACTTCAACACGCCCGTCTTCTACCAGGGCCACATGTTCGGACCCACCAACCCTAACCTCATCTGCCTGAGCCCCAGCACGGGGCAGATCGTGTGGCGGCAGAGCGGCTTCGAGCGCGGCGGCTGCGTCATCGTGGACGGCGCAATTATCGCCCTGGGCGGCGCGAGCGGCGACCTGGTGATGGCCGAGGCCACGACCGCGGGCTACAATGAGCTGGGGCGCATCCGCCCGCTCGGCGGCCAGAGCTGGACCGCCCCGATCATCGCCAACGGCAGGCTCATCATCCGCAACAAGCAGGCGCTGGCCTGCCTGGACTTGATGTAGCCACCGGCGACCGGCGACCGGCTGCCGGCAACGACAACGGCAACGGCGGACGGACGCCGTTGCCGTTTGCCTTTGCCCGAGACTCGGAACTCGGAACTCGGAACTCGAACCCTACTCCCCATGCTGCAGCGTCGCCCTGTGGAGCATGCGCAGCGACCTGAGGTCGCCCTCGAAGTACTCGCTCTCGCTCCCGTGTCCCCCGAAGACCGATGTGCCGATATACAGCCCCGGCCCGGGCGCCGGCAGCGGCTCGCTCAGACTCCCGTTCACGCGGAACTGCATGGTGTCGAGGTCGTAGCTGATCTCGACGCGCGACCACTCGTCGAGCGGCAGTCGCAGGCCCGGACGTTGCTCAGTCGTGTGCACGTGCCGGTCCGTGTACGTGGCCCAGATCTCGCCGTCCTCGAGGTAGACCGTCACCGAGCCGATGTAGTGCCCGTGGTGGCGCCACAGGATCTGCCGCTTGCCGGAGCCCGGCTTGATCTCGAAGGCCAGCGTCCACGCCCCGCGCCGCGGCGTCACCTCGCGCGGGAACACGATGTAGTTGCCGACGCCGTCGAAGCGCAGGTAGGTCACGGCGTTGGCCCGTCCGCCGATCTGCCCGCAGAAGGGCACCCCCGCCTCGGTGTGGAGCAGCGACCCGCTCTCCGGCCGGAAGCGGTAGTCCAGGTCCCCGAGAACACGTCCAGCGTCACCGGCTCGCCGGGCTCGACCCCGGCGATCATCACGGGCGCGCTACGCCAGGTCTTGCCGGAGACGGTGATGGCGCGCAGGTGGAAGACCGAGTGCGGCCGGCGCGGTGTGGCCGTGAACTCGAAGGACGCCTCGGGCGCATCGATGTGCGGCGGGTGGTCGGGCAGCCGGCGGAAGTCCTCCAGCGTCACCTGCACGTCGGGGCTCAGCGGGACCTCGCCCTGCAGCTCGGTGAAGTCCAGGTGCAGCGTGCCGCGCGGCGCCTGGTCTCGGGGAATGCTGGCGAAGAACACGCGCCGCCACTGGCCGAGCCACATGTTGGCCTCGAGCGCGTTGCCGTGGTTGAAGAAGTAGCGGCCATCGGTCTCGGTGTGGAACTGCGCCTCGCAGCCGTCGATCCACATGCGGCCCTTGAACTCGTGCCGGCGCATGGCGCGGATGTCAATGCGCAGCAGCATGAGCCGATCGCGGTCCGGGTACTCGTCGCTCACGTCCACGCCGTAGATCTCGTCATCGCCCTCCAGCACTTCGAGCGATGCCAGCGGCTCGTCGCAGGCGAAGGAGCCGCGCACGGTCCACTCCCCCACCCCACCCTCGGCCGGCGCCATCGCGAAGCTCGCCTCGGCCGGCGCGATCATGTCGCGCAGCGGCTGCTTCACCCACTTGTAGTCCCAGTTGTCGGTCGGCCGCAGGGTGATGTGGTGCAGGCCATCGGTGACCTGCAGCTCGCGGCCGTCGGCGGTGGTGATCGCCAGGCTCGGCCGCAGCAGCATCTCGCCCGCAAGCTCCTCGGTCGGGACCACCATGCGGTGCTCCATGAGCTCGCCCGCGTCGAAGCTCGCGGCCTCGCCGCCCAGCACCTCGTGCCCCTCGGCGTCGAGCAGCGCGGGCGTCACGGTGTACCGGCCCTCGCTGCCGTCGGGCACGTTGAGCAGCTCGATCTGCAGCCGCTCGCCCAGCGTCAGCGCCCGCCGGTAGCTGACGATCAGGTTTGGGATGGACGTGTCATCGCCGGGGTTGGGCGCGGGCGCGAGGCCCTTGAGCGTGCGCATGTAGTAGCGGATGATGCGCTGGGTGGAGAGCGAGTTGCACACGGTCGGCTCGATGGTGGTGTGCTCGTTCAGCTCATCCCACTCGGCCATGCCGATCATGTCCGGCTCGGCGTCCATGGCGGCCTCGAAGCTGGCGCGCAGCGTGCGCGTGCCGTCCTCGTCGAGCGTCGAGCCGCTCATGAACTGGAAGTAGCCGATCTTCGCGCCCAGCACGAGGTAGCGATCGCGGTACTCCTGTTCGCCGAGCACGGCCTTGAGCGTCGGGATGGCGTAGCCGCGGTCGAAGTCAACATCGAAGGTGCGGTCCGGGCGGCGCCACGCGCCACCGTAGGTCATGTCGATGCCGTCGGCGATGTCCAGGTACTCGCGGATGTGGGCCTTCATCGCCGCATCGGTCTCGGGGGAGACCTCACCGTTGGCCAGGAACTCCTCCTGCGCATCACGCCACTGCGTGATGGCGATCAGGTAGATGAAATCGCCGTGCTCGGCGCGCAGTGTGGCCAGCATGTCGGCAAGCTCCGCCGGGTCGGTGCGGTCGCCGCCGTAGGTGCCGAAGCGCAGCCGTCCGTCGATGCGCGCGGTCACGGCCGCGTCGGCCGCGATCTCGAGCGTCCGACTCTTGTACTCCACCTGCGCGTCGCCGCCGAAGAGCGGGAAGAACACGAACCCCTCCGGCGCGCGCTCCGCCGCGCACTGCATGGCGATCTCGTAGCGCTGGATCATCCCCGGCGTGCCGATGATCGCGCCCAGGCCATCCATCTCGTACATCATGGCATGGTCCATGATGCGCCCGAAGCTCGGGGAGGTCACAACCGCGTTCTCGCGCAGCGACCGATCATGGAAGAGCGGCCGGTCCATGTAGCGGTGCAGGTAGTTCTGGTAGAGCCCGTACTTGAGCTGGCTCGACGCGAATACCAGCGGCGGCGAGATGTGCGCCTGCCAACCGTCGTCCTGGGCCATCACGGCACACCCGCTCGCGACGGCGAGTGATACCGCAACTGCGGTGGCGATGCAGCGTGCGCGAACCATCGATCAGGCCTCCTCGTATTCTCCGGAGCACGCTTACGGTAGCACGAGGCGGTGGTGGTGGCAAGCGCGCTGGGCGCGCGCCCACGGAGGAGTTCTCGCTCGTGCCGCCGAAGTGCCCTGTGCCATCCTCGGATCGCGCCGATCCAGCCACGTCCCTGTCTGTGGTGGAACTGGGGTGAGATCGTGCGTCCCGCCGTCTCGACCGCAGCGCTCGCGCTGCTCCTCGCGTGTCTGTGCCCGGGCTGCCGGGCCGCAAGCCTGCAGGAGCTTGTGGCTGCCGGAGAACCCGTCATCGAGAACGCCCAGCCGGGCGCCCTGGTCGTGGAGGGCCGGCCCGCGGCCACCATCGTCGTGCGCAGGCTGCCTACGCCCGAGCTGCTCTTCGCCGCCGCGACCCTGCAGGAGTACATCGCGCGGATGAGCGGCGCCGTGCTGCCGGTGGCCGCCGACCGGGACGAGGTGGCGGGCAACCGCGTTCTCCTCGGGACATCGAACGCCTGCCGCCAAGCCGACCTCCGACCGCCGCGCGACCTGGCCGACGACGGCTACGTCCTGTGCGCCGCCGGGCCCGATCTGGCGATCATCGGCGGCAGCGACCGCGGCACGGTCAACGGCGTGTGCGGCCTGCTCGACGATCATCTGGGCGTGCGCTGGTATGTTCCCGGCGATCCGCTCGGCACGGTCGTGCCGAGGAGACGAACCATCGTGTTCGAGGACCTGCACGAGGTCCGCGAGCCCAGCTTCCCCATGCGCTGGATCGGCAGGGGCAGCGACTGGGCCATCCTCAACCGCCAGAGCTGCAATGGCGAGTCGCTCGGCGCGAGCTTCAGCATTGAGCCCGGCATCTACCACACCCAGGGGGCGCTGCTGCGCTACGAGGACTACTTCCCGGAGCACCCGGAGTACTTCGCGCTCATCGAGGGCGAGCGGTCCGACCACCGCGCCTGCAAGCTGTGCTACTCCAACCCGGAGACGGCCAAGGCCGTGGCGCGGAGCATGGCGCGACTGCTTGACGAGGACCCGGGCATCGACCTGGTGTCCTTCTCGCCCACGGACGGCCAGAGATGGTGCGAGTGCCGGGAGTGCCGGGCGCTGGACGAAGAGGGCGTCCCGCGCGATCGCAGCAAGTCGCGGCGCAGCCTGCTGTTCTACAACGCCATCGCGGCTCACCTGCGCGAGATGCACCCGGACACGCGGATGCTCGTCGGCGCCTACAACGTCTACAACTGGCCCCCGCGCGATCGCTCCATCCCGGCGGACCCCATGCTCTCTGTGATCGTGACCCACTACAACGACTATTGCATGGCTCACCCCATCGCCGACCGCACCTGCCCGCGCAACCGCCGCTACGTGGAATTGCTGGAGGCCTGGGATCGGCTGGGCACGCCGATCTGCTACTACGAGTACTACTGGAAGGTCAACTGGATGGGCCTGCCCTGGCCGATCGTGCACTGCATCGCCGAGGACATCCCGTGGTTCCACCGGCGCGGCGACCTCGGCGTCTTCACGCAGTTCACGCGGGCGAACGCGTGGACGCTGTACCCGGCCTACTACATGGCCGCGCGGCTGCTGTGGGACGTGAACGCCGACGTGGACGCGCTCTTCGACGAGATGTGCGACGGCCTCTTCGGGCCGGCCGGGCCCGCCGTGCGCGATTACTACCGCGTCATGGAAGAGGCCATGGCGACCACCCACCGGCACTTCCCCGGCCACGGCACCACAGAGGGCCCACACATCTTCACCGAGGAAGTGCTGGAGCAGATGGGCCGCCACCTGCGCCGCGCGCGACGCCTCGCCGACGAGGACGTCGTCCGGCAGCGCCTGGCGAAGCTGGAGCTATCGTACGAGTACACCACGCGCCTGATGAGCTACGCGCGCCTGCGCGCCAGCAACGACCGGCAGGAAGCCCTGCAGGCC
>JALGUI010000322.1 GCA_029820915.1 Candidatus Zipacnadia bacterium
ACGCGCCTGTCGATGGCCGCCGCGCCCAGCTCGGGCATGGCGGGCACCTCGATGGCCTGGTAGGCCCGCCGCAGCACCGGCGTGAAGGGCCAGTACCAGCCGCCGGCGGGCAGCCGGGTGTGAGCCGGCGGCACGTCCAGGCCGCTCTGCCAGCTCGGCACCTCGCGGCTCGCCGCGCCCCCCAACCGGCTCATGACCAGGGCCAGCGCCCCGGCGATGGCGACAAGCACGAGGAGCGCCGGTGGCGCGAAGCCGCCCGCCAGGCCGCCGGAGCCGAGCCGCACCAGCAGCCCGCCCGAGCCGATCCCGGCGAGGGGCAGGGCCCCGCTCCCGACGTGCTGCCACGCGGCCAGCGCCGGCCGTATCATGAGCGCGGGCCACAGGCCTCCCGCCACCGCGCCCAGCGCCAGCACGGTCTGGGGCACGCGCATGCCCCGCGGCACCTCGCGCACATCGTCACTCGCCTGGCCGGCGGGCGCCCCCAGGTAGGCGGCGCCCACGTACTTGAGCGCGTACGCCAGCGACAGGATGCTCCCGACCACGACCACCAGCAGAAAGACCGTGAGAAGCGGCAGGTAGGCCGCGCCCAGCAACAATGATTCGAACAGCAGCCACTTCCCCACGAAGCCCGCGGTGAGCGGGATGCCGCCGACCGACACAGCGCCCGCGATGGCGGCCGCCGCCGTGGCGGGCATGCGCTCGCCCAGCCCGCCGAGCCGCACCAGGTCGCGGGTGCCGGTGGCGTGCAGCACCGAGCCGGCCGTCAGGAACAGCAGCGACTTGTGCACCCCGTCGGCGACTACGAAGACCAGGGCCGCCACGAAGGCCAGGGCCGACAGCGCGGGCGCCACCCGCGCCAGCGCGATCGCCACGCCCAGGCACAGCAGGATGTAGCCGGACTGGCTGACGCTGCTGTAGGCGAGCAGGCGCTTGGTGTCCACGCTGGCGGCCGCCGCGGCGCCGCCCACGATGATCGAGATGCACCCCAGCACCCCGAGCGTCAGACCCCACGCCGTCAGCGACGCCGCCGTGGCGCCGCCGACCAGCATCAGCCCGAAGAAGGCGTGCGCGACATCGTAGGCGCCCAGCTTGATCATCACGCCCGACAGCAGCGCACTGATCGGCGAAGGCGCCGCCGGGTGGGCGTCGGGCAGCCAGTCGCCCATCGGGTAGGTGCCCAGCTTGGTCAGAAAGCCCAGCGCCAGCATCGCGATAGCGGTGTGAGCCAGCCATGGCCGCGTCACCAGCAGCGTCGCCATGGCCGCCTGGGCGGCGCCGAAGCTGAAGTCGCCCCCGTAGCGGTAGAAGATCAGCACCGCGACGAGGATGCCGATGTTGCCGACGCTGGTGAACAGGAAGAACTTGAGGCCCGCGCGCAGCACCTCGGGCCTGCGATTGTCGTGCACGATCAGCAGGTACGCCGGCAGCGACATGAAGCCCCAGGCGGCGAAGAAGAAGAGCATGTCCGAGATGCACACGGCCGCCGCCATCGACGCCAGGAACAGCATCAGCGCGGGGTAGTAGCGGATGACCGCGATAGTGGGGCTCCCCGGCCGGTCCCGGCTCACGCCCTCCACGTAGTCCACGCTGTAGATGGTGGCGAGCAGCCCGAGCCCCAGGATCAGCCACAGGAAGATGACATTCAGCGGCGTGAAGTGCAGCGTCAGGCTGGCCGGCACGATATGGAGGTGCGCGTACGTCACCTCGAACTCCGTCCCGGCGCCCAGGACGAGTGCGCCCAGCCAGACGGCGCAGCCCGCGGCCCCGGCCACCAGGGCCGCGCTCACCCATCCGCACAGCCTCGGTCGGGGGCTCAGGATGACGGCGACGACGGTCCCCGCGCCGAGGAGGCCGAACATCAGTCCCACGCTCATCTGTGCTTCGATCGGCATGTCATCTCACCCGCGTCACGCGGTGGCGCGCCGAACGGCCGCGCCCTCCTCGGGCGCCCTTAGCCGGGCTGCCCGGGCATGAATGGCACCACCAGAAGCGGCGCCAGAAGAGCCATGAGCACGAGAACGACGGTCACGGCGGTGAGGATCGCCGGCGGCTCGGCGATCTCCTCGGCGCCCTGCATGGGCTCGCCGGAGAAGATGCGCTGGTGGGCCCTGAGCAGCCAGATGAAGCCGACAACCACCTCGGCCAGCAGCGGCACGGCCAGCAGCGCTCCCACGCCACCGCCCAGCTTGAAGGCCGCACCGACCAGCAGGAACTTGCTCCAGAAACACGATAGCGGCGGGATGCCCGCGACGGCCACCAGGCCCACGCCGAAGGCGAAGGCGGTCCAGGGCATGGCCGTGCCCAGCCCGCTCGCCCTGCTGATCCGGTGCACCCCCAGCGCGTAGGCGATGCCGCCGGCCACCAGCACCAGCAGAGCCTGGGCGAAGCCGTGCGCCACGATGTGCAGCACCGCGGCCTGGAAGCCCAGCCACACGCCGCTGATGGCCAGACCGATGCCGAAGAACACGTAGCCCAGATGCATGACCGCCAGCCACGCCAGCAGCCTGCGCAGGTCGTCCTCCTGCACATAGACCCACAGCGCGATGAGCACCGTCAGCGCGGCCGCGGCCGCGACGACAAGCCCGAGCCCGCCGGTCGCGGTGATGGCGTCCCACGAGCCCAGCACCACGCGCAGGATCGCGAAGGCCGCGGCCTTCACCGGCGCCACCGACTGCATGTACGCCGCCGCCGGCTCCGGCGCCACCGACGCGCCGGACAGCCAGGGCGCGAAGGGGAACTGGGCGGCCTTCGCCCACGCGCCCGCCAGCAGGAGCAGGAACACGGGCGTCACCGCACGCCCGGGCAGGCCGCCCAGCGCGTCGAAGCCCGCCCCGCCGGACAGCGCGTACAGCGCCACCACGCCCGCGCCGAACAGCACGGCCCCGATGCCGCACATCACCAGCGCGCCATGGCCGGCCTCCCCCGCACTTCGCCCGCCGCGAAGCGCGACGAGCGCCCAGGCGCATATCGTCATGGCCTCCAGCCCGACGAACACCTGCGGCAGGTTGGGCGCGAGGGCGACGGCCGACATCGCGGCGACCATCAGCAGCAGCCAGAAGTAGTACCGGCCCTTGCCGCGATCGGTCGGCATCTCGCGGTTCGCCGGCGACAGGAAGCCCGCCGAGAACAGCACCACCAGCAGCCCGATGCCCGTGGCCACCAGCAGCATGATCACCGATAGGCCATCGACCAGCACTCCCAGCTCCGGGCCCGGCAGCCAGGGCACCAGGTCCACGCCGCGCTCGAGCGTCGCCTCCGCAGGCGCGAAGCTGTAGGCGGCGGTCACCCCAAGCGCGCCCACGAATCCGGCGAGGGCGGCGACGATCGCCACGGCGTCCGCGACCCGGCGCCCGGTGACGGCCGCGATGGCGGCGCCGACCACGGGCGCGAACAGCGCCATGGCCGCGTACCACTGCCAGCCCACCGTCGCCATCATCGGCATGTCTCGCCGCTCCCAGCGCTCCGGAGGCTACTCGGCCCCAAGCTCCTTGAACTGCGCCAGCGTGAAGACAGGCCCGTCGATGCACACGTAGACGCCCTTGATCGCGCAGTGACCGCACTTGCCGACCCCGCACGCCATGCGCCGCTCGAGCGACACGTAGATGTCGTCGTCCGCGATGCCCAGGTTCTCGCACTCGATGGCCACGAACCGGTACATCACCGGCGGCCCCACGATCGTCACCGACAGCCGGCTCGGGTCGGCCTCGAAATCGGAGAACAGCGTCGTGATCAGGCCAACATGCCCGTCCCAGTCCGGGTGCGGCCGGTCGATGGTCAGCCGCAGATCGATGTCGTAGAGCATCTGGTCGGGGCCGGCCATGCCATAGAAGACGGTCAGCCTGCCGAACTCGTCGCGCTCGCTCAGAATCGCCTCGATCAGCCCGCGCTGCGGCGCCATGCCGATGCCGCCCGCGACGACCAGCACGTCGCGGCCGCGGAGCCGGTCCATCGGGAAGCCGTTGCCGAAGGGGCCGCGGATGCCTGCGTGCTCCCCGGGCTTCATGTCGTGCAGCGCCTCGGTGACCCGGCCGCCGGGGTAGCGGCGAACCGTCAGCCGAACGCGCGGCGCCTCGCCCGGCATGGAGCACAGCGTGAAGGGCGCCTCGCCCGCGCCGAAGACCGTCAGCAGCATGAACTGCCCAGCCCTGTAGGGCATCGGTTCGCCATCGACCAGGTCGAACACGAAGGTCTTCTCCAG
>JALGUI010000323.1 GCA_029820915.1 Candidatus Zipacnadia bacterium
CTGGCGCCAGTGGATGCCGGTGCGCTGCGCCAGGTGCAGGCCCTCGATCTGATAGCCGGAGACCGTGGGGAAGTACCCCCGGGACAGGAAGCCCATCATGGCGAAGATGGTGGGCGAGCGCAGGTCGTGCGTCGCGCCGAGCACGCCCTCCTGGCCGAAGAAGTTCCAGATGACCTTGTGCTGCTGGCCGTACGGGAAGGCCCACAGGATGGGCACGCCGGTCTCGGCGCGCAGCCGGCCGTAGACCATGCCGACGATGAGCAGGATGGCGAGGTAGAGGCCGGCCAGCCACGGGGCCATGCCCGCCGAGACGAAGAAGAAGAACAGCGCGGTGATGCCCACGATCGCGCCGAGCAGCGCCCACCGGTAGGGCAGGCGGTCAGTCGCCCCCAGCGCCGGTCGCAGCAAGCTCTGCCAGGCGTGGACGATGGCGCGGCGGCCCTTCCAGAGCAGCACGATGCCCATGACCAGGTACGCCCCGATCCCCTGCTCCTGCGGGAAGGGCATGCCGCCCACGCGGTAGCCGACGCCGGCCATGGTGAGCGCCTGGACCTTCTGGAAGATGTAGAAGAACCAGATGGAGAAGGACAGCTCCGTGGAGATGAGGTAGCCCAGGCCGATCAGGCTGGGCCGGATGTCGATGGTCATCGGGCGCAGGTAGCGCAACGGGTAGTCGGTGAATCCGGCGGCGAGGTCGAAGTTGAGCGTGCCCTTGGGGCCGCCGAAGAACACCGCCCGCGTCATCAGGTACATGTTCAGGGCGGTGGCGAAGCCGAGGCCGATCCAGGTGATCGGGTTGCGGAACAGCGGCATCCCGCCCTCCTCGCCCAGGATCTGCAGCGGCAGGCGCACGAGCGGGAAGACCAGGCGCTCGTGCTCGATCCACTGCTCGGCGAAGAGGATCATGAGACACAGCAGCGTGCCGCCGAAGAGCAGGAAGAAGCCGCTCCAGGCGGCGATGGGCACCCGCCAGGCGCCCCACGGCACCTCGCCGGTGGGTGACGCCTCGTACAGCCACTTGTGGACGATGGGGTCCGTCGGCGACAGCCAGCCGGGGATGAAGGGTGCGATGGTGTCGATGGGCGCGGTGGGGGTGGTGTAGTAGTACCCCGAGCTGACCGTGGCGATCAGGAAGCGGGTCACGCCGCAGCCGAACATGAAGGTCGCGACGCAGGTGAACAGGTAGACGATGATGATCTCGGCGGCGGACAGGTCGCGGACATACGGCAGGCGGCGCAGCAGGGGGTTGAGGGCGACGAGCAGCAGCAGCGCCGCCAGGCCTGGGATCGAGGGAACGGCCTCCGTCATCTGCGCCGACAGCGCGATGATCTCGCCCTGGCGGATCCAGTAGCCCGCCAGCCAGGTGAGCACCACGCTGAGCACGATCATGGTGATGATGCGCACGTGGCGCGCAGGCCGGGCCTGGGCGCCCGCCTGCTCAGACCCCTGGATGTCGCTGACCTCTTCGTGCATCTGGTCTTCCCTCGGACCCCGACGGTGTGGCAGGACTGGCGGGTGGCGCTCGGCCAGGCGGGAGGGAACGGCGCTGCAGCCGCGGAAGGAGCAGCGTGACGGTTACGATACATGATGCAGGTTGGCCCGTCAAGCAGACGATCTCAGAGGTGCGTCCACCGGTTCTGGCAATGCGCTGGCCCTGACGGGCCGGGGACAGGCGAGGCACCCGTCCTACGAATCGGGAGGCCCGGGAGTTGGCGTACGGCCCATCGGTAGTGCGGGCGCCCTGGCCTGGTTCGTGGTCGGTTACGAAGAGGCAGACGGGGGCATGGCCCTCGTGGACAGAAGCATCTGCGTCACGACTCTTGAGAGTTCAGTGGTGGGACTGACGGCGGGTGAGCCGGTCAGCAAGGAGGAGTTCGAGGCGGCCATCCGTGACAAGGTCAACGGAGGGGGAGTGTAGCCTCCACGATCCAATCAAGATCGCGCGAGATGAACAGCTCCAGCTTCCGGCTGTGGTGAGTGGTCTTCATCGCGACCTCAGCGACCTCGAAGCGCTGCTCATCCGCGAGCTCAAGTATCTCGTCAGAACGATCGTACGTCATCAGGAAAGGGCCGCGCGCCATCCCGGCCAGCTTGAACAGTGCCTGATGGTCCACTTCGTTGTACCGGTACAACCTGCGTCCGGCGACTGTGTACGGAGGGTCGATGAAGTACGCCGTGTCCTGACAGGCCGCGCTGCGCTCCATGACCTCGAGGCCGTCGCCCTGGATGAACCGGATCCTGTCCCGTCGAGCCATGATGTCTCGGATGCGCTTGCCCAAGGTCTCCGGGTACCATCGAGAGGCCAGACCGTTGCCGTTCTCGCCGCGCTTCATCTTGCCTGCCCCCGGGGCCAGTATGCCGCCCCGGTTGATACGGTTGCGGACGATCGTGGCGAGAGCGCGATCCCGCGTCGAACTTGTCGCGGAATCTACAACCTGCCTTGCGCTGTTGTGAGAGAGTTCGAGTGCAGCGATGCGTTCGATGAGCCATTCGCCATCGCCATTGAGGATGGTCTGCCAGACGCTCGCGACGTCCTCATCGAGTTCGACAAGGATAACTTCGTCAGCAAGCTCTTCGAAGGCCGCTGTCAGACCGATTATCCCGCCGCCGGCGAAGGGTTCTACGAGCCGGGCCGGACGTTGGGGAAGGGCGTGTAGCCACTGCCTCGCGCGAGGCACAAGCCAGGTCTTCCCACCCGGATACCGGAACGGACTGCGGAGGGGCACTGACGCGACGTTCACGACTTCTGTGACGCGTCTGCGCATCGTCTTCCACTTCCCCCGCGACGCCGGCGCTGGAAGAACATTTGTTCGCAGGATACCACACAACACGGGCGAATGTCAACCGCATTCACGCAGCTCTCGGGAGGACCACCATGAGCGACGAGCGCAGCCGCAGCGAGCATCCGAACGTCATCTTCATCCTCAGCGACGACCAAGGGCCGTGGGCGGCGGGCTGCTACGGCAACGACGAGATCCGCACGCCCAGCCTCGACCGGCTGGCCGAGACCGGCACCCGCTTCGACAACTTCTTCTGCGCCACGCCGGTGTGCTCGCCCAGCCGCGCCACCTTCCTGACCGGCCGCATCCCCAGCCAGCACGGGGTCCACGAGTGGATCAACGAGGGCAATGTCGGCCCCGGGGCGGTCGAGTGCCTGCGCGATGAGATCGCCTACACCGACGTGATGGCCGCACACGGCTATCACTGCGGGCTGTCGGGCAAGTGGCACATGGGCGACAGCCTCCGCCCCCAGCACGGCTTCGACTTCTGGTACGCGCATCAGCGCGGCGGCGGTCAGTACAACGACGCGCCGATGGTCCGCGACGGTAAGCCGATCGATGATCCCGGCTACGTGACCGACAATATCACCACGGAGGCCCTTGGGTACATCGACCGCCACCAGGACGACGCGTTCTACCTGAGCGTCCACTACACCGCCCCGCACAGCCCGTGGATCAACCAGCACCCGCAGGAGATCGTGGACTCCTACGACGACTGCCCGTTCGAGTCATGCCCGCAGGAGCCCATGCACCCGTGGGCCATCTCGCTCACCGAGCAGAATCTGGGCAACCGCGAGGCGCTCAAGGGCTACTTCGCCTCGGTGACGGCCATGGACACCGGCATCGGGCAGATCATCGACCGCATCGAGGAGTTGGGCCTGCGCGAGGACACGCTGATCTGTTTCTTCGCCGACAACGGCTTCTCATGCGGCCACCATGGCCTCTGGGGCAAGGGCAACGGCACGTGGCCGCGCAACATGTACGAGAACTCCGTGCGCATCCCCGCGCTCATCCCCGTCGGCGCCTGCGACGCGCTGCTCTCGGCGTACGACTTCATGCCCACGCTGCTCGACCACCTCGGGATGGAGGTCCCGGTGCAGCAGAACCTGCCGGGCCGCAGCTTCCTGCCGATCCTGCGCGGCGAGCGCGACCAGCTTGCCGAGCAGATCTGCGTCTTCGACGAGTACGGTCCGGTGCGCATGATCCGGACCGAGGAGTGGAAGTACGTGTATCGGCACTCTCACGGGCCGGATGATCTGTTCCACCTGGCTGAGGACCCGGACGAGCGCGCCAACCTGGCCGACGATGCGGGCTACCAGGACATGCGCCGCGAGCTGTGCGGGATGATGGACGAGTGGTTCGCGCGCTACGTCATCCCGGAGCGCGACGGCCTGAAGGAGCGCTCGGAGCAGGCCTTCCAGCAGGAGTACCGCGCGAGGTTGTGCGACCGCATCTAGCGCGGCCGGGTCGTGGCGCGGTCACGGACCTTGCGCAGCGAAGGCAGGTGTGCGAAGCGGCGAGCACAGGCAGCGCGCCATCGCCGCGGCAGGACGGGGCGGCCTGCGCAGACTCGTCGTCCTCAGTTGACAATTGCCCGCCTGGCGCGCTACTCTGGGGCCAACACGGCACCATCGCGGCGTGGCATCACACAACGCGGGACGAAGGGGGCGCTCCAGATGCGGTGCAAGAAGTGTGGCCTCGAGTTCACGGATGGGGTGAAGTGTCCCTATTGCGAGGCAGAGGCTTCCGAGGGCCCCGCCCTGTCGCCGCGGGGCCTCTCGGACGCCAGCCACCCGGAGGGCACGGGAGTCAGCGGCACGGAGCTGGCCTTCAACGGGGCGATGGCAGGCGTCCTGTACGGCACCGTCCTCGGCATCGTCATCATCCTCATCGCGTTCTTCGCCGGCGTCGTCTCGGACCAGGTCAGCCTGGTGGTGGCGATGCCGATCGGCGCGGCCTTCGCCGCCGTCTCCGGGTCGGTTGTGGGCCTCGCAACCGTATTGACGCGAAGCGTGACGGCGGGCGTCATGATCGCGATCCTGGTTGAGGGGATCATGAGGCTGATGGTCATGCACGCCGTCGGCCTGTGGCTCGGTTTCACCCCGCTCGGGATCGCCATCTCCCTGGCCGAGGGGGTCCTGTTCGGCCTGGTCGTGGCGCCGTATGTCTACCACTCGATAGACTGGACCATGATCGACTAACACCCGCTCCCCCCCCTATGAAGACGAAGCTCCCGGCCGCCGGGGCGGCCGGGAGCGGTTCGGCTGATCGGTCGGTGGGTGCGTGGCTCAGATGAGGCCGCGGATGCCGGCCAGCACTCCCGCGAGCATCCGGCTCAGGCTGTCGAGCAGCCCGCCGCGGCCGACCATCGTCTCGTCCTCGACCGGCGCGGCGCCGGCCTCGGTCGCCGCCGGCTCCTCGAGCGTGTCCAGCTCCTCGGCGGTCAGCTCGGTCTTGCCCTCGTCGCCGATCTCGATCACGTGACCGTTGACGAGCACCAGCATGTCGCGCGACACGGCAAGCTGGGCGTTCACGGTCGGGAAGGCGCGCGAGAGCTGGAAGTGCGCCTCGCTGAAGGCCTGCACCTGCAGCTCGGGCTGGAGCTGCTCGCCGGTGCCGACGCGCAGGCGGCTGTCCACCCACTG
>JALGUI010000324.1 GCA_029820915.1 Candidatus Zipacnadia bacterium
CGGAGGTGGCCGACGCGTAGGCGAACCAGCGGTCGTCGCCGCGCCGGGCCACGAGCCAGGCGTCGAGGTGGCGCTGTGTGCCGGTGAGCACGCCCGTGTAGCGGTCGCGATCGACGGCGACCGGCAGCTCGGCGCGGCCGTTGCGCTCGGCGACGCGCAGGCCCGCGAGCCAGTCGCCCGCGTCGTACTCGATGCCGAACGTGTCCGCCGCGCCGCCGAGGTCGAGCGCGAGACCTTCGCCGCCGAGCGGCACGCCCTGGAGGTCGGCAACCGTGCTGCCGGAGAAGCCGGTACTCAGGTCGAGCTCACTGCGCGCAAGGCCGAGCGTCCAGGTGCCGTCCGACCACGCGACGCCCAGGCAGGCGTCGCGGGCGTCGGTGACCGCGGCCGTGGTGTCGCGACGGAAGCGGTGCGAGACGCGCTCGGTGACGCCGGTGAGGGCGCAGCCGAGGTGCCAGCGGCCCCCGCGGGCCGCGCCCGCCGCCCGCCGGGCGATGGGAAGCGCGAAGCGCACCCGGCGGGAATCGACCGTGATCTCGCCGAACTCGCGCCGGCCGCGGCGGAGCGTCAGGGGAGCGTGCGCGCCGATCTCGAGCGAGACGCGGCCGCCGCCGGCGTGGGCGAGACTGGTGGGGAAGTCGGCGCGGGGCGCCTCGAGCGCCGCCGGCGGCGCAAAGGAGCCACCGGCGGCCAGCGCCGCGGCGTCGGAGCGCCAGAGCAGGTCGGTAGGGCTCGCGGCGCACGAAGTGACACCGAGCATGGCCAGTAGCGGGATGGTTCGCCGGAGCGAGCATGGCCAGTAGCGGGATGGTTCGCCGGAGCGGACTCATGGGCAGGAGGCACCTTCTGGCGCAGGAACGCGCTCCGCCTGCGGGCGACGCGGCGGCGAGCGGCGATACGGCCGACGGGCGAGGCGCCCGTCGCACGGAACGGCAAGCAGAGGCCGCCCGCACGGAACGGCCACCGGCGCGGTGAGCGCGACCAGGAGCGCGAACGTGCCCAAGGCCGTCGGCACGGCACGGCTAGTGGTTACTTGCGGAAAACCGCGTACTGACGACCTGGACAGGCGAGGGTGCCCGTCGTACGAAGCACTACACGAAAAGGTAAGAGGCAACCATGTCGTAGTGCGGGCGCCCTCGCCTGCACATGCCGTTGGGAGCAGATTACAGCACGCGAACTCCCACCACCCAGCACTAGCGGCGGTCAACGATGACCGCACTGAGCTCGCCATAGGATACCTCGATGTAGCGCGGGCCCGCGGCCAGGATGCTGACCACGGGCTGCGGCTGCGGGAAGACCCCGCCCAGGGTCGGGTCCGGGTAGTCATCGGCGGTGCGCGGCAGCGCCTGCCACGCCGGGTTGGCGACGATCCTGAGCACGGGGAGCAGGTCCTTGACGTCGTTGACGGGATGGTCCCAGATGCGGCCGAGGTTCATGGGCACGGTCCTGGTGTTGCCCGGTCCGTTGTCGCCGTAGCCGATGGTGACGTCCACCGTTCCACCGATGAGCGCACGCGCGTCCTCCAGCCCCCGCACGCGCTCGTCGCCCGCGCCGCCGTTGATCCACATGGCGAGCAGCGAGTCCGGCCGGCGCCCGCCGATCGCGGCGATCATGGCGTCGAGGCCGTTGCGGAGGGCGGCGCCGCCGCTGCGCATGGTTGTCGAGCGGTGGCGCCACAGGAAGGGGTCGGGCGGGCAGTACTCAGCGACGGTGAGCCGTCCGTTGCCGTCCTCGTCGCGCTGGGCCATGTCGCGGGTCCAGTCCCACTGTGCCGGATTGAGCTGCCAGGCGCAGGCGGTGAGGAGCGCGCCCTTGAGGACGCGCAGCACCCCGACGAGCGCGTTTACCTCGGCGCGGCAGGCCCGCCACGGCCGCCGCCCGCCGATCTCGACGAGCGGCACGTCCGGCCCGGGCGCGTTGTCGGCGACCGCCTGCAGGCGTTCGATGGCGGGGTTGATGACCGGCAGCCACAGGCTGCGGATGGCGATCTGCAGGTCGGCGCTGCTGAAGTCCGGCGCGGACGGATCGAACCAGTCGGCGTGGCGCATCCGGCCGTCCCCGCCCGCCGCGAAGGGCAGGCAGGCCGTGACCAGCGCCCGGCCGATCCGCGCGGGAGCGACGTCGTCCGCGGACGCGAGGTCCATGACCGGCTCGAAGATCTCGAGCAGATCGCCGGGCGCGTAGCCGGCCTCGACGCCCGCGTTGTACGCGCCCGCGAAGACGGTGGCGATGGCCAGGCCGACCTGGGCCGCGGCGTCATTGGGGTCCTGGGTCACCCAGCCGGTGAGGTCGGCGAGCAGCGCGGCGAGTTCGGCCTCGGTCGAGGGCGGATCGTCCGCCACGGCGTCGAGGCGATCCAGCACGACCGCGCGCACGGCGTCCGCCCGCGGCGCCGTCGCGTAGGGCGCGTTGCGCGCTGCGAGGGTGCTGAGGCCCGGCTCGACTCCGACGCCGTCCTCGGCCGGACCGGGGCCGAGACCGATCTCGACCGGCGGGGGTGGGGGAGGGGGTGGGGGCGGCGGGTTGGGCGGCTGGGGGGCGGTCCCGCCCCCGCATCCGACGACGAGACACAGTGAAGCCATCAGGACGATGGCGACAGGCAGACGAAGTGTGGCCGTGCGCATGGCGTGGAACCCTCCGACGTGACACCGGCGGGATGGTCGGCACGGCGCGAGCCGCGGACACTGGCGCCGTCACGGAGGGCTGCAAGGTGTGTGCCACGACGGGGATGGCGGAGGCCATCGAGCCCCCGCGAGGGGTTCGCCTATCCCGCATTATTCGCGTAGGTCGGCCTGCGTCTGATCCCGCCGGGGGGCGGGATCAGACGCAGGTGAGCGCGCGCCCCCGCGCGCTCTCAGCTTCCAGCCCGACATGCATTCCAGGCCCTCGGCGGTGTGCGCCGTATCGACGGCCCGTCTCGGGATGGCGACGAGATTGCTGACGAACGGTTCGGGCTATGAGGCGACCGCATGAGGCCGGTCGGCCATGAGCGGCCTGGCCCACCTGGGGATGCCGCCGCCGCGGAAGTGCCTGAAGGCCATCATGAGCAGGACGATGACGATGGTGACCGGCACGAAGATCTGAGCGACGGTGACGATGCGCGCGGCGCTGTCGAGCCAGGCGATGCGGGCGCCGGTCAGGAACCAGGCGAGCTTGAGGGCGGGCCCCAGCAGGGCCGCGGCCACCGACGCGGCCAGCACGTAGCGCACCGCGAGGCCCTTGACGTAGGAGGTGCCCGAGGCGCCGATCTGGGTGCCGATGGAGGTGCCGAGCAGCACCACCAGCGCCACGCCCAGGTTGACGTGGCCGAGCATGGCGTGGCGGAAGCAACTGAAGGCGACGCCGATGAAGGCGCCCAGCAGGTTGGTGCCGACGGCCATGAGGGAGGGCTGACCGACCAGGTAGATGAGGGCCGGGCCGCGCATGAAGCAGCCGCCGACGCCGAGGAAGCCGGACAGCACGCCGATGAAGGCGCCCAGGAAGAAGACGATCCAGCCGGAGATGCGCAGCTTGGACTTGGTGAAGCGGATGTGGGGGAAGATACACAGGCCCTGCAGGAACCTGCAGGCCGCCGTGCGCACCTCGAGGTCGTCGGCGGCGGCGTCGGTCGCGCCCATCTCCGAGAGCTTCTCGCTGGCGCGCCAGACCTCGCGCACCATGGTGACGGCCACGGCCGCGAGCCCCACCGTCATCACCGCGAGCACGCCGATGTTGATGGAACTCTCGCTGACCCCCTTGATGTGCTCGAGCAGCCGCACGCCGGCCTCGGCGCCCAGGATGGTGCCGACGGCCATGATGACGCCCATCTTGAGGTCGAGGTGCCCGAGCTCCTTGTGTCGCAGCACGGCGATGAGGGTGTTGGCCGTCATCAAGGCGAGTGCGGTGCCGACGGCGATGTGTGCCGGGAAGCCCAGCACGATGAGGATGGGGGTCAGGAGGTAGCCGCCGCTGACGCCGGCGAAGCCCGCGATGAGGCCCACGCCGAGGCCCACGGCGGCCAGCAGATAGAGGTCCGCGACCACGCCAGACGCGATCTCAACCACGGCTCAGTCATCCGCTTCCGGGGTGCGGTCGGTCCCGTGACGCCACCTCTGGGCGACGTCCTCGGCCCTGTTGAAGGCGAAGGCCAGCAGGCCGCCCGCCACCAGCATGACCACGATGGTGATCAGGCCGATCCACCCGGCATCGGCCTGGGCCATCCGCTCATCGAACTCCGCCGCGCGCGCGATGGCATACCAGGCCATCAGGCACACCGCGCCGACGGCAGAGGCCGCCTCGAGCGCCTCGACCACCCAACCGCGTTTCATGGACATGCGCCTCGTCGGTGTTGCGGGCAGTTCGCTGTCCGGCGGAGCGATGGACACTCCTGTGAGAGTGTTCCACCCCGACATGTGGGCAGGCCCGCCGCTCACAGCGGCGGGCCTTTGTGTTCGCACACTGGACCGATTATAGCGCCGCCCGCGCGGACGTGTCAAATCGGCGCG
>JALGUI010000325.1 GCA_029820915.1 Candidatus Zipacnadia bacterium
GCCTCGACGTCCTCGAGCGGTACGGGCGTGTTCTCGACCACATCGTGCAGCAGGGCCGCCGCGAGCAGCTCGGCGCGGGCGCCGGCGAACCGCCGCACATTCCGCGTCACGGCGAGCACGTGATCGATCAGCGGCGCGCCGTCCTTGCGCGCCTGGCCCTCGTGCGCCCGAACCGCGACGCGCCAGGCGTCGCGCACCAGGTCGGCCTCGTGGCCGGACAGGCCCGATGTGAGGTGGCCGGGCGGGTCGATGGCGTCTGTCATGGCGCGACGCAGGTTCAGGGCGGCGCACCGCGAATCCTCTGAATGAGCTCGGCGGGTTGTGCCCCGGTAGCCAGGGAAGGCCGCGTCGGAGGTGGTCGGCAGCTCATGACCGCACAGGAGAGGCACCTGGTGGGCGTGGACGTGGGCGGGACCAAGATCCTCGCGCTGGTGGTTGCGGACTCAGGCGAGATCGTGGCCCGGCACAAGGCTGCGACCCGGCAGCAGGGCACGCCGATGGCGGAGCAGATCGGCGAGGCCATCGACGGCGCGCTCGAGCAGGCGGGACCGTCTGCAGATGACATCGCCGGCATCGGCGTCGCCATGCCGGGGAGCGTGGACAGCGAGACCGGCTACCTCGGCACCGTGCCGAACGTCGAGATCGACGATCCGAAGCTGGTGGATGCGCTGCGCGGGCGCTACCCCGTTCCGGTCGAGATGGGCAACGACGTCAACCTGGGCACGCTGGCCGAGTGCTGGCTCGGGGCCGGCCGCGACGCGCGCACGGTCGTGGGCATGTTCGTGGGCACCGGCATCGGGGGCGGCGTGGTCATCGACGGCCGCCTGCGCACGGGCTCCGAGGACCTCGCGGGCGAGATCGGCCACATGGTGCTGATGGTGGACGGCCCCGAGTGCGGCTGCGGCAACCTCGGCTGCTTCGAGGCGCTCGCCAGCCGCACCGCCATGACGCGCGACATCCGACAGGCGATGGCCGAGGGCCGCGAGTCGCGCATCATGGAGTTCGCCGATCCGGGCCGCATCAAGAGCCGGGCCTTCGCCAGGGCGCTGGCGGTCGGCGATGAACTCGTGATCGAGGTGCTCACCCGCGCCGCCCACTACCTCGCCCAGGGCGCGCTGACCATCCGCCACCTGCTGGACCCCGACATGATCGTGCTCGGCGGCGGGGTCATCGAGGCGTGCGGCGAGTTCCTCCTGCCCCTGATCGAGCGCGAGGTGCGCGACGACTGCATGAAGGGCTCGCGCGACACGCTCCGGCTTGCCGTCTCCGAACTCGGCGACGATGCGGTGGCGCTGGGTGCGGCGGCGCTGGTGGACGCGAAGATCAGCGACCTGCCCATCTACGAGCTGCACGCGGGGGCGGAGGAACCGGAGGCCGCATCCCCGGTCCTCACCGACGAGCCCGAGCCGGTCGAATACCCCCACATCGACGAGGTGGCCTTCGGTAGCGTCACCGTGGCCGGCGAGACCTTCGAGCATGACATCCACATCCGCGCCGACGGCCGGGTGCGCAGGCGCAGAAAGAAGTGGGCGCGCAAAGACTACGGTACCTCGCACGTCATCGGCCCCCGGGAGCTCAAGCGCGCGCTGCGCAAGGGCGCCGAGCTGCTCATCATCGGCGAGGGCTTCGACTCGATGGTGCGCATGAGCGACGAGGGCCGCGAGATGCTCGCCGAGCGCGGCGTGCCCTGGGAGATGCTGCCCACGCCCGAGGCCGCGGAGGCGTACAACCAGGCCGAGGGGCGCAGGGCGCTACTGCTGCACGTGACCTGCTGACGGGCCGCACGGCCGGGAGGTGGACCGAGGTGGCCAAGCCGGTCAACATCGCCAGGCTGGAGCTGGGCATGAGGGCCGGGCGTGCCGCCGGCCGCGTGCTCGGGGCCAGTATCGCGAACGTGCGTGAGCACGCACCGGCGGCGGTGCTCGGCGACGTGGACGGCATCCACGACATGCGCGTGGCGGTCAAGCGCCTGCGCGAGACCATGCGGCTGTTCCGCAGGCTGCTGCCCACGCGGCGCCGCCAGGGCATGATGCCTGTGGTCGAGCTGCTCAACGACACGCTCGGCGCGGTGCGCGAGAGCGACGTGATGATGCTCGACGCGCAACAACTCGCCGCCGAGGTCGCCGACGACGGTGGCCTGTGCGAGATCGCCGTCGCGCGGCGGCAGGCCAAGCGCGAAGCGGCCTTCGAGCGCCTGCTGAAGGTCTGGGCGCAACTGTGCTCGGCGGGGCTCTTCGCGGCCCTCGACGACATCGCCGAACGCACCGCAAGGCGGCGCCGGCAGGCGAATCGACTCGAGGTTGAGCGGTTCGCCTACGAGGCCATCACGCGCGCGCTTGACCGCGTCCACGAGCGGCTCGGACCGGCGCGCACGAGCGAGGACCCGGCTTTGCTGCACCGCCTGCGCATCGCCGTCAAGCGCCTTCGCTACAGCATAGAGCCATTCCGGCGGATCCTCCCGCAGCTCCGGGAGCCCTGCAAGGCCGTCGCCAACGCCCAGGAGCTGCTCGGCCTGATCCACGACTTCGACGTGTTGCGCGACGCCCTGGCCGCGCATCTCGAGGAGATCGAACCGGAGCGCCGTGACGCGGCCAACGCCGTGCTGGAGCTGCTCGAGCAGCGGCGCGACGAGCGCTACCGTCAGGCGCGCGACGTCGTCGAGAGCCTCGCCGACCCCGACTTCGACCTGCGAATCCTCGATGCCATCGACTGAGCCTCAGAGCAGCCGGCCGCGGTTGGGCCTCCCCCACTTGACGCGCGTGGCCCACACGGTGTTATCGCTGCCGTACTGCTCGCAGCCGGCCGGCTGCATCCACTCGGCGGCGATGATCCAGCTCTCCCCCTCGCTCACCTCACACACGCCGAAGTTGCCCAGCCGCGCGCCGCGCTCGGGCACGGCGATGCGCTCGGTCCCGCGGATCACGCAGAGCCGCTCGGCGTCCACCTCGGCCACGAACAGCGGCGCCCGATGGCGGAAGACGTGGTCGTTGTCGGCGCCGCGACGCGTGTACACCAGGTGCGGCGCGTCCGAGTGCGTGAGCCAGTGCTGCTGCGTGTTGTAGTTGCCGAGCTCCTGCCCGTCGTCGAAGCGCCACGGGATCGGTTCGTCGAAACGCAGCCCGTCGTCGCTCGTGGTCACGTAGCCCCGAACATCATTGCGCAGCGTCAGGAGGAACCGCCCATCGAAGCGTGTGAGCGACGGCTCGCACATCCCCCGCGGATCGGGCGCCGCCAGCTCGTTGCCCTGCTCGAGGTAGCTCAGCACGCGGCCATCGAAGCTGCAGCGTAGCACCGTCGCGCGACACATGGCCTCCTCCGGGTCGGGTCGGAAGTAGATGGGCAGCAGCACCGTCCCGTCCTCGAGGTCGCAGCGCTGCCCGCTGCCCGCGCCGGCGTCGAGGAAGCGCCGCTCGTCGGGAAGCTCGAGGAAGCGCGGCCCGGACCACGCGCGCCCCTCCGCGTCGTAGACCGCGTACGCCACCTCCCGCCGCCGCACGTGCATCGGACCGGAGTCATCCGCGTAGCGCGCGGTGTGCCCGGTGCCCAGCAGCATGCCCGAGGCGGCGTGCCACTTCGGCGTGAAGTCACATACGCAGGCCTCGACCCCGCCCTCCTCCTGCCACCGGCTCAGGCTCTCGTGCGGCGTCGGGCCGGTCCAGGTCTCGCCGAGGTCGTCGGTGCGCATGTCGTTGATGGTGTAGAACACATCGCTGCCGGAAAGCAGCAGCTTCTGCATGGTCATGACCACCGCGGGGGCTCCACCCCGACCGGGGGGGCTCCACCCCGACCGGCGCCTGGGACCGCCCCGGCACGCGCGTGTACCCAGCAGGTCTCGCCGTCGTAGCCGCTGCGGATCGGCACCGGCTCGATATCGTAGTCCACGCTCACCGCTCGATCACTCCCTGCGCCGGCCATCTGGCCCGCCGTCGCGCGCCAGCTTCGCCACCGGACGGCCCGCTCCTGCCCCGAAGGAAGCCGCGCCGTCGGCGGGGAAGCTTGCGCCGTCGCCATTCCGCGCTGTACGTGAGGACAGGCTATGCGCAACGGCATCCCCTGGTCGGTCGCGGTGCCGCCGGAGGTCTACGCCGAGTACTGCGGCGTCACCATGCGCGAGTACCACGCTGACCCCGCTGCGCAAATGCACGTGCAGCTCGATGGCTCGCGCATCCTGCACGACAAGTACGGCCTGCCGCTGCGCCGCGCCGTCCGGCCCGACTTTACCACCTACCTCCAGACCTCCGTCTTCGGCCTGCGCTTCGAGGTCTTCGAGGACCAGATTCCCGCGCCGACGGGCCACCCGATTGCGGGCATCGAGGAGGCGGCCGCGCTGGACGTCCCCAAGGACATGGCCGCCGCAGGCTACTTCCCGCAGGCGCTTGCCTTCTACGAGTACATGAAGACCCACGCGCCGGACGACGCGACCGTAGGCTTCGGCTCGGGCGGTCAGGCGCCGTGGACCGCCGCGGTGCTGCTGCGCGGCGACGGGATATTCCTGGATGTGGTAGATCGCCCCGACCTGGCGCACCGCTTCCTCGAGGTCATCACCGAGGCCGCCATCCGCCAGCGCGAGCTGTCGGCCGAGGTGACCGGCGACGACCCGCGCAGCGGCGCAATCGGCTTCAGCGACGACTACGGCGGACTGCTCGGGCCGGAGCACTTCCTCGAGTTCGACGTGCGCTACATGCTCCGCCAAGCCGAGCACTTCGGCGCGACCGCGAAGACCACCCACGCCGAGCTCCTGCAGCGGCCGCACCTGCGCATCCTGCAGGACCACGGCTGGACCTTCATCGACGTGGGCACCGACCCGCACGTGACCGTGCGCGACTGCGTCGAGGTGCTCGACATCCCGTTCCTGGTGCAGATGAAGTCCTCGCAGGAGCTGCTGCTGCCGACGCCCGACGAGATCAGGGCCACCTACCGCCGCATGGTCGCCGACGGCGCGCAGCGGATGATGGTCGAGCTGTGCCGCGGCGTGCCGGAGCGCAAGGTCCGCGCCTTCATCGACGTGGCGCGGGAGTACGAGTAGCGGGGGCCTTGTCGGGCGCGGACCTGCGTTGTGTTGAGGAGCCCCTTCGTGGCGAAGGGTGTACGGGTCACTGTGTCATGAGTGAGCGATCGGGCGGATGCAGTACAACAGGCGGGTCACCACCGGCGGCGCGAGCGAACGCCGGGGCCGCCGCTCAGTTGGCCGAGGCGACCGTGACGATGAACATGGGCGGCCGCGTGTCCGGCCCGCCGGAGAAGCACACCCAGAGCTTGTGGGTCCGGGCGCCCGGTCATTGTCCCCCCGGTGAGTCCGCCCCGCCGGCGGGCGAGGCGCCGGTCACCGTGGGCACCATCACGCTGTTCGGCGACGCGGCCGAAATGGGGGGCCTGTGAAGCAGCCCGGGACCCGCGCCACCCGGCGGCGAGCCGGCGACGCGCGAGGCGGGCGAAGTCCCCTAACGCCGCCCACACCCGGCCCGACGGCCCGCAACTCGGAGGCATCGCCATGCAGCCCGCTTACGCTGCGCTCCTGACGGTCATGACGCTCGCCGCGGCCGCGTCGGCCGCCGCGGGTGAGCCGGCCACGATCCAGCTCGATCTGGGAGCCCATGCTTCGGCGGAGGCCGCGTCGGCCGCCGAGGCCGACATCGACTGGGCCGACGCCGACCTCGCCGATGACGCCCGCTGCACGCTGGGCTTTGCGGCGCTCGAGCTGCAGCAGCACCTGGACCGGATCTTCGGCGACCGGCAGCAGGCCGAGACGCAGTTCCCGATCCGCGGCCCGGGCGCCGAGGTGTCCGGCAGTCGGATCGTGCTCGGCTGCCCGCAGGTCACCGTGCCGCCGGACGTCCTGCGGCGCGCGGGACTGCGCCCCGAGGAGCTGGCCGACCTGCGCCCCCAGGCCTTCCGCATCCGGAGCGCGGGCGACGTGTTGGTCATCTACGGAGGCGACCGCACCGGCGCGCTGTACGGGGTGTACGAGCTGCTCGACAGGCTGGGCGTGCGCTGGTTCGGGCCGGAGGAGCACAACACGCACGTGCCGCGCCGCGCCTGGGAGGGGCTGCCACAGCTCGATGTGCAGGTCGGGCCGGCCTTCGCCACGCGCGGCTTCTGGGCGTGGGAGGACCGGGGCAACCCCGAGTTCTTCGACTGGATGGCGCGCAACCGCCTGAACTTCTGGACCGCCGCCGAGGATAACCACCCGGCGCTCAAGAAGCGCGGCCTGCTCCTCACCTGCGGCGGGCACCTGCACCAGTCGCGCTACCTCAATCCGCGCGATCCCTACCCCTACGACTACTCCGAGTTCGACGGCGGTGACGACAAGCCGGACGACCCCTATCCGCACGGCGACTACCTGGGCGATGTCAACGGCGACGGCGTGCTCAGCTATTGTGAGGCCCATCCCGAGTGGTACGGCCTGCGCGGGGGGGAGCGCAGCTTCAACATCCACGGCGATGGCGGCGACAACTACTGCACCTCGAACCCACACGCCACCGCGGAGCTGATGAAGAACATCGTCGTGGAGCTGTCCACCGGCGAGTGGCGCGACGCCGACAGCATCAACTTCTGGATGCTCGATGGCGGGAAGTGGTGCGAGTGCGACGAGTGCTCGATGGCGGGAAGTGGTGCGAGTGCGACGAGTGCGCGGCCCTCGGTACGCCCACCGATCGCAACCTGCTGCTGATACACGCGCTGCGTCGGGAGATCGAGCGCGCGCGCCGGGATGGCCGCCTGCACCGCAACGTGCGCGTCTTCTTCCTGGCCTACGCCGACGTGGTCGCGCCGCCGACGCAGCCCTTGCCCGAAGGGTTCGACTATGACGGCTGCATCGCCACCTTCTTTCCC
>JALGUI010000326.1 GCA_029820915.1 Candidatus Zipacnadia bacterium
CCTGTGGTCCGTCTGGGTTGCCATCCTGAATGGGCGGCGGCGCTATGGGCTGCGGGCGCTGTCCGTCGCGGGCTACTGGGTAGCCAAGGCCCTGCTGATGTGCGGCCTGGTCGCTTTGGGCTTCTCCGTCAAGGGGGCCATTGCGGGGAGCATTGGCGCCTCCGTGGTGGGCCTCGCCACGGCCTGGTGGATGGCCGGCGTCGGCATCCCGGCGGCAGGGCTGCCCGTGCGCGAACTCGTGTCATTCGGCCTCCCGCTGATGGGATTGGCCATCGTGAACCAGCTCATCCTGAGCATGGACCTGTGGTTCGTGAAGGGACTGCTTCCCGATGCGGATGCGGCGGGCCATTATGGCATCGCCAGGTACGCCTTCCACGCGGCAATCATGCTGTCGGGTGCGGTCTGCGGGGCGATGTTCCCGACGCTGACGGGGGCCGTTGCGGCTGGGAACCGCGCATCCATACGGGAGCTGATAGGCGAATCGGCGCGCTTCGTGCTGATCCTCCTCACGCCCATGATCGCGATAATGGCCTGCTGCGGCCGAGAGATCATCGGCCTCGTCTTCGGACAGGCGTACGAGGCCTCGGCGACTGCTGTCGTCGTCCTGCTGATCGCCGCGCTGCTGTTCGGGATGCGTCTGGTCGGAGACACAAGCCTGATCGCCGCGGGCCGTCCGAGGACGGTGCTCCTCGCGCTGGCGCCGATGCTGCCGGTTAACGTCGCCCTGAACTACCTACTCGTGCCGACGCACGGGCTGTTGGGCGCCGCGGGCGCGACGGTACTGACCCTGGTGATCGCAGCGGCGCTGGTGTGGTGGCTGACGTGGCGGCAGTTCCGCGTGTTGCCATCGGTCGCCGTGCTCGCCCGAACCGCAGTGGCCGCGGCCGCAGTGTACGGTGTCGGCCTGCTGGTCCCGGCGGGCGGGTGGCTGGTGCTGATGAAGGCCGCCGGGCTGGCAGGGCTCTACCTGCTGCTTCTCGCCGTGCTGGGCGAGCTGCGACTGCGCGATGTGGAGCCGCTGCTGTTCTGGCGTGGCGGGACCCCGCCCCAGAGCCGTGCGGAAGCGGGAAGCTGAGAGACAGATGAAGATAGTGCTCGCGCACAAGTACTTCTTCCGGGGCGGCGGCACCGCGACCTATCTGTTCGCGTTGCGCGAGCAGCTTCACGCCATGGGTCACGAGACTATTCCGTTCACCGTGGCCTTCGAGCGCACGGAGACCGATGAGTACTCGGAGTTCTACGTCTCGCCGCCGGCGGGAGCCGAGCAGGACCACCTGAAGGACATGAAGATGACGCCGTGGCTGGCGCTCAAGCTGCTGGCGCGCTCGACTTGGTCGGTCGAGGCCTACTACAAGGCCAGAGCGCTGGTGGAGGCAACGAGGCCCGACGTGGCCTACGTGCACAACCTCTACACCTACATGTCGCCCAGCCCGATTGCGGCCTTCAAGGACATGGGCGTGCCGGTGGTGATGCGTGGTCTGCCCGGAACTGCACTGCCTCCGGCATGGGGAGCCCTGCACCGAGTGCATCGAATACGGACTGCACCGGGCGCTCGTGCATCGCTGTCACAAGGGGTCGCTCGCCGCGACGGCCGCGCGAGCGGCGTCGCTGTGGGTGCACAACGTGGCGGACTGCTACCGCCATGTGGACCTGTTCCTTACGCCGTCGCAGTTCATGTTCCAGACGCTGGCGCGAGCCGGGCTGCCCCGGCACCGTCTACGGCATCTGCCGAGCTTCTACCCCTCCGCTGGCGACATAGACACATGCGCGGCCGAGAGTGACTACATGCTCTACTTCGGGAGAATCGCGCCTGAGAAGGGCCTCGAGACCCTCATACGGGCGTTCGCGCGGGCGAGCACGGGTGCCAGGCTCCTGATCGCGGGAAGCTCCGTAGACGGATATCAGACGCGACTGGAGCGGCTTGCCGACGAACTCGCGGCGGAGAGCATCGAGTTCGTCGGCCACAAGGACAGGCGCGCCCTTGATGCCCTGATCGCCGCCTGCATGTTCTGTGTTGTGCCGTCCGAATGGTATGACAACTGCCCGATGAGCATTCTTGAGGCCTTCGCCCATGGCAAGCCGGTCGTCGCCGCGAGCATCGGCGGCATCCCGGAGCAAGTCGCTGACGGCTCCGGGATGCTGTTCGCTCCGGGGGACGTGGATGCTCTGGCGGAGGCGCTGCAGACCCTCGCGCACAGGGCAGACATGCGCGAGAGAATGGGCAGGAACGCCCATGCGAGACTGCGTGAGGCCTACTCCCCGGAAACACACTGCGCAAACCTGATAGCAGTGCTGCGTGAATGCTGCGAGGCCTAACGACCCGTGGATGCGATCCAGAAGTGCCAGGCAACTGAGGCCATGATCCTGTGCGACTGCGATCCGGACCGTCCGGACTTCGGCGGGACCCGGTACGACGACCGTCGGCCGCCGACGTGGCGAGGCGTCGAGGAGGGCATTCCCGCCCTGGTCGAGGCGCTGGACGACCTAGCTCGCCAGACCGGCGACGACCGCGCGCCGATCACCTGGTGCATTCGGGCCGATCTGCAGATGGGCGAGACCTACAGCGACTGCGCCTGGGCCTTCCGTCGCTTCGAGCCGCTGTGGAGGAGCCTCGAGGCGTCCGGAGACACCATCGGATGGCATCCGCACCTGTGGCGGTGGAGCGACGAACACGGGTGCTGGTACCAGGAGACTGAAGACGAGCGATGGATCGTCGAGTGCCTGGAGACCGGCTACGAGAGCCTGTGCGATGCGTACGGCGACCACATCGAGATCTGTCGCATGGGTTGGGAGTTCCACAATAACGTGACCATGCGCACGCTCGACCGGCTGGGCCTTCAGATGGATGCCTCCGCCGTGCCAGGCAGGCGGCGGGGGCCGGGGAATGACCGCGGCTCATTCCGCCACGGGGAACTTGACTGGGAGACAACGGGTGCCGAGCCCTACAGACCGTCGGTCACCGACTATCGCAGACCGGCGGCGGACGGGGAGGCGTCGCTGGACATCGTCGAAGTGCCGCGCACCGTCTCGCGAAGCGCACTGTGGGGTGTGGCGAGGCGGCTGCGAAGCATGACCGCCGCCCTGCGTGCCGGGAGCATCACCAGAGCACTGTGGCCGCGGCGCCAGGGAGCCTACATCCACGCGCCCATGCTGACGTCGCCGCCCGTGGCGTACAGACACCTGATACGTGACTGGGCCGCAGACGGGGCGACCGAGGCCAACGCCAGGCCGTTCGTGACGGCCTTCCATGCCGATGAGCTGCTGGCAGGAGCGGGGAAAGCCTACAGCGCACGAAACGCACTCCGCAATGTCCAGGACCTTTTCGGCGCCGTGCTGCACTCTCAGATCGTCGAGCCAGGAGACAGTAGATGAGCGAAGCACCAGCTTCTGCATCGACAAGAGCCGTGCAAGACACCGCGAAGCTACTCGGAGCGCGGTTGGCCTCTACCGCATTCTCGGTCTTCTTCAGCGCGTGGCTCATCAGGTTGCTGCCCGCCGACGAACTGGTCGTCTGGCCCATCGCGTTGGCCCTCGGCGGCGCGATCGAGGCCCTGAGTTCTCTCGGGATGGGCGACACACTCGTCAGACGGATCCCGAGGCAGCTTGCACTGGGCGAGGATGAAGATGCCGCCGCGCTTCTCAAGACGAGCATTGGCCTCAACATCGTGGCCTGTGGCGTCTTCACCCTCGTGCTCTACATGCAGTCATCCTGGACGGCCGAGAACCTGCTTCGGGACGCAGACAAGGCCTCGCTGGTCGGCGGCGTCGCGCTGGCCGCCCTCTTCCTCGCTCTCCAGGGCAGGTTGAGCTGGGCGCTGAAGGCCACGCAGCAGTTCGGCAAGATGGCACTGCTGGGCCTACTGACGGCCACGGTGCGAACGCCTCTCGCCGTGTTGCTCTACTCAAGCATGGGGATTGTCGGGGTGGTGACGGCGTTCACGGTCGTGCCGGCGATCGCCTGCGTGCTCTCCATTGTGTGGCTCTGGCGGTACCTCTGGACATCTCGGCGCTTCGAGAGTCCTGTTGGCCTGGTTCGGTTCGCGCTGCCGTTCTACGGCGTGTCGCTCACCGGCTTCCTCCGGGGGCGTGCGAGCTACCTTGTCGTCGGCCTGCTGACCACTCCCGAGATACTGGCGATTTACTTCGTCGCGAGCAAGGTCAGTGACTACATCAGGGAGATCGGTCGGTTTGCCATATCAGTCGTCACACCCAAGTTGTCGGAGATCGGTGGGGCCGAGCCGGAGGCGCGGTCGGCTGTGTTCCGGACCTGTACCAGGTATCTGTTCCTCGGCCTGCTCCCCCTGCACCTGGGCGTTGCCGTCCTTGCGCGGCCCCTGGTGTCGCTGTACGCGGGCTCTGAGTACATCGCGGCCGGCACGATACTCGCCGTCCTGTGTCTCTACGCATTCCTCGAAGCGCTCTACGACCTGCATCGAGCGCACGTCCAGGTGTTCGCGCCGCCTCGACACCTGCTTGGACTGCAGGTGTTCTCTGTCGCGATAGATCTGGGTCTGATGGTGGCGCTGATAGCGCCCTATGGCGCTCTCGGGGCCGCGCTGGCGAAGGCCACGACCTACACGATCCTCGTATTGGCGGGTGCGTGGACGCTGAGCCGCACGATGTCCGTGAGGTACGACACGGTCGCGCTGAAGTGGGCATTGATCGCCGTGGCCGCCATGTCGGTGGGCGTCGTTGCCTTGAGCGAGGCCCTGGGTGGGGGCGCGATCGCCGTCATGGTTGCCGTGGCGGCGGGGGCGGCCCTCTACGTGCTTGTGTTGGGGGGGCGCCTGATGACGCGGGATATCGACATGGTCATCGACGCCTTGCCCGGCTCGGTACGCGACAGTGTGCCCGGCACGGCCTGCGCGGCGTTCATCAAGGGTTGGCTTGTTGACGGACGTCTGTGTCGGGCGGCGCCTCGGATGGAGGACACGGTGGCGTGAACTCGCCCAGCATCGCGCTCAGAACAACCGACGCACGCCGTTCGCGGCGGGCGGCCCTCGTGGCGGCCGCTGCGGCTGCGCTGGTTGCCGTGGGCGCCATGCTGATGATGGGCTACGATGGCACGGCCGGCGCCGTGTTCCCACTCGCACTGCTGCTCACATGGACGGCCGGCGCCGTGTTCCCACTCGCACTGCTGCTCACATGGGTCATGCTCAACAACCCATGGGTCCTCTACGCCATCACGCTCGCTCACTTCTCGATACTGCCCGTCGAGAACTACATGATGGGCTTCTACGTGCCCAACCTCACGCAGTTCCTGGTTCCGGCCCTGTTCATCGCGATAGCCGCCACCACTGTCGCCAGAAGGCAGTGGGGCACCTTCCGGTTGCGCACGGCTGACGTCTTCGTGACCGCGTTTGTGCTCATCGCGATTCTCGGCATTGCGCTTGAGCCGGGCTACAAGAACTGGAAGACCTTCGGGAACCAGGTGCTCTTCGCGATCTCGCTTTACTACACCACCCGTTGGCTGCAACTCGATCGACAACGGTTCCGGACGACCCTGAAGTGGGTTCTGATCGCCGCGGCCGTGATGCTGGCGGACCTGGCCCTGGTGCAGTTGTTCAGGGTGGGACGCATCTGGGAGCGGGCAGGCCCACTCGGGACCTTGTCCGACCAGGCCACGTACAGCGCGCTGTTCCCGCCGTTCTTCCTCTACATGGCCGCGACGGCCTCAGGGCCGTCGGCGCGGCGCGACAGGATTCTGTGGCTCGTCGCGGCGCTCATCGGTGTGATCGCAGCCGCCGGCGGGAAGGAGCGAAGCGGCGTCGTAGCGGGACTTGCCGGGTTAACGTTCTGCATCGTGCATCCTCGGATGTTCCGCTACGTCGCCATCGGTGTGATCGCCCTCATCCCGATCGGCGCATGGTGGCTTTCGACGTCTGTCGGCAGCCATGTGCACTCGCGCTTCAGCGACGACCAAGACCCCATGCTGCGCCGCCGGATCTACGTGGGGAAGGCCATCGACTACATCAACTCAGAGAAGTGGAACCCCATCTGGGGCACGGGCTTCTGGCGGCTCAAGACGGTCTCGAATGAGATGCTGTCGCGCGAGGCGCTGGTCTGGGATGCAAACAAGAACCGCTGGCGGCTGGAGTACGAAATTGGGCAGAGGCCCATTCACTGCGCGCCCGTCACCGTCTTCGGCGAGTACGGCTATGGTGGTGTCTTCTGTCTGATCGGCCTGGGAGGCTGCGCGCTGTACTCCCTGGCTGCCGCGTACCGCCGCGCGAGGCGGACAGGCAGGCAGTTCGACACCGTATTCCTCGTGGCCGCGGCCGGCGCCGGTATCGGCCTGTTGATCAACGCGGGTTTCCACAATACGGAGCAGGTATTCCCGGTCACGGCCCTGTGGTGGGCGTTCATGGGGCTGGTAGTCGGGCACGCGAATGTACTGATCATGTCGGACACCGAGCAGGGAGAGGAGAGTGCGCCACGTGGACCCCGGCGGCGATCGGCCGCAGGATAAGTCGGGCCCGGCGGTGGCCTTCGTGGGCACGCACCCCGGCCTGCCGCGACTGCTGACCGGTCGCGGGCCGGAGACGGTGGGCGGCGCGGAGCTGCAGCTCAGCCTGCTGGCGAAGGCTCTCGCACGGCGGGGCCATCGCGTGGCCTTCGGTGTGGGGGGCTACGATGGCGTGGCCGAGTGCACGACGGCGGAGGGGATACATGTGGTGCCCGTGTACAAAGCGCGGCCCGGTACCCGATGGCACCGCAAGCTCTTGCGACCCATCGAGCTTGTTCGCGCCCTCGGCGGGCTTGGGGCGGAGACGTTCATAGCAATGGGCGCCGGGGCTCAGGCGGGCATCATGGCCGCCTACTGCAGGGCGCGCCGCAAGCGGTTCATCTTCTGGCTCGCCAGCGACACGGACGCGCTCTGCCATGTCGAAGGCCTCTCCCGCACGCCGAAGTCGGAGAGGTGGCTTGCCCTTCGCGGGCTGAGGTGGGCGGACGTGGTCGTCGCGCAGACCCAGACGCAGGCGAGGCTGGTCCCTACGACATCACGATCACCGAGCCGAGTCGGGAGCCCTACGCCCTCTGGGTCTCTAACATCCGTCCGGAGAAGCGGCCGGAGATGCTGGTTGAGATCGCCGAGGCCCTGCCCGACGTCAGGTTCGTGATGGTCGGCGGGCCAGTGCGAGGCTACGAGGAGCTCTACGAGCAGGTCCGGGACCGGTGTGAGGCGCTGGCGAACACCGAGTTCCGAGGCTACGTTCCGTTCGAGCAGACGCACAGGTGGTTCGCGGAGGCGTCGCTACTGGTCAATACGTCCGCCGTCGAGGGCTTCCCGAACACCTACCTGCAGGCGTGGGCCGCCGGGAAGCCCATCGCGGGCAGCTTCGATCCCGATGGCCTGCTCGCGGAGCGCGGCCTTGGACTCCCGTTCATTGACGTGGCGGAGGCGGCACGGAAGATCGAGCTGCTCTGGCGTGACGAGGCGGTCAGGCAACGGATCGGTCGCGTCGCAGTGGAGTACGTGCGGAACCATCACGGGGAGGAAGCCGTGGCAAGGCGCGTAGAGGACATGCTCGTGGGGAGCGGCTGAGCGCGATGGCGGACACGGCCCAGGGGAGCGACGTCAGCAGCGGCGCCCGTGTCGGGGCTGCGGGCCCGTCAGTGTGCTTCGTGAGCACGTCGCGTGCGTGCGTGCAGTTGCTCCTGCGGACGCACAACACCAGCATCGGCGGCGCCGAAGTGCAGCTCACGCACCTCGCGTCCCTGCTGGCGCGCCGAGGGGGCAACGTGTCTTTCGTCGTCGCAGACGTGCACGGCGTGGGTGAGATGACCAACAGCGATGGCGTGAGGCTCATCCCCTGCTACTCGCGTGACGGCCGGTCCGGTCCGCTTGGCTGGGCCACAGACAAGTGGCGGAAGCTCTGGCGGGCCATGCGCACAGCCAACGCCGATGTCTACGTCACCCGCGGCATGAACTGGCATACCGGCGCGGCCGCGCTCTTCGCGAGGCTGCACCGGCGGGCCTCCGTCTTCTGGATGGCGGCGGAGGACGATGCGCTGGTGCTGGCCCGGCGTGGCGAGCTGCAGCCCCACGTGCGTGTCTGCTACCGCTACGGCATCCAGCACTGTGACGCCATCGTCGCCCAGACCGAGCGGGGGCGCGAACTCATGCGCGAGGTCACCGGCCGTGACTGCCCCGTCATCCCCAACATGTGGATCGCGCCGGACGGCGAGGCCGGGCCTGCGCCCGCGCACGA
>JALGUI010000327.1 GCA_029820915.1 Candidatus Zipacnadia bacterium
AGGTTCATGTCGCCCAGGCGGAAGCTGCTCGGCCCCGTCGCCGCGTGCGGCTGCACCTGCGCCGGGCGCACAGCGGCCGCCTGCGATGCGACATCAGGCCTCGGACCGCCGATCACCACCGTCGCCCCGCTGGTGTCCGGGCCGGGCGTGATGATCCCGCCCTGCGTATCCGCGACCAGCACATCCCCCAGGCCCTGGCCCCACGCGATGGCGGTCGTCGCTCGGCCGCCCGCGCTCGCGCGGAACCGGATGGTCAGGACCTCGGTCTCGTTCGCGTCAAAGGGCTGCCGCGGCGAGGCCACCAGCACGAACACCTCGCCCGCCACGCTCGTGTTGACGACGGGCGCATCGGCGCCGGACGGCACAGCGGCGCCCGGCTGCACCGCATTCGCACCGCCGACCAGCTCCAGGTGCTGCGGGTCGAAGGTGCAGCGGAGCCGGCAGCCCGCGATGTCCTGCGCCCCGCTCAGATGCACGCGGGCGGTGAGCTCCTCGCCGTCCCGGACGGAGACCATCTCCGGGGCGAAGTACAACGCGAACCCAGTTGGCCCGCACTCGACCACCGTCACGTTCACCGTGGCGCCGGCCTGACGCTGGGGCGTAGAGCCGTCATACGCGACGACGCTGATGGTGTGGTCGCCGAGCACAACGTCCGCCGTGTCCCATCGCCTGATCCAGGGCGCGGTGCGGTCGGCCCCGTCGAGCTGCCGGCCGTCCACCGAGAAGACCACGCGGTCCACGCCGTTGGTGGCCGATACGGTGGCGACGATCCGAACCAGGTCTCCCGGGCAAATGTCGTCCCCGGCGGCGGGCGCCGTGATGGTCAGGCTGATCGTCGCCTCCCCGCCGCCGCCTCCGCCGCAGCCGCAGAACGCAAGCACGCCCACCCCCGCGAGGAGGGCGAGCGTGTACACGCCGACGCGGCGCAGGGACCCGGCATGGGTCGCCATTCGCCTCACCTCCCTGGGTCGCGCAGCGTCCGGTTAGAACTCACCGCTGACCCGCACGCCCACGCCGACCGACTGGTCCGGGGTGGCGATGATCGATGTCGCGGCGGTCGGCCCGGCCGCGTTGGTAGCGAAGAGATCGACCTGCCAGTCGCCGGCCTCCGGGGACCAGGCGCCGCCCGCCGACCAGACCAGGTCGTCGGTCACGCGGTTGTTCGCGGGGTCGATGGTGTTGCCGCCCTCGAGCACGACCTGCGCGTCCGCGTGCAGGGCGAACCGGCCCCGGCCGTACCAGGCGCCGGCGCCGATGGCGATGACGTCGTTGAAGCCCTCAATGGTCTGCGCGCCGACCGCGGGCGCCTCATCGAAGCCGATGTAGCGCGGCACGAGCGTGACGAGGATGCCCTGCTCGCTCCGCCACTGGATGGGGACCGACAGCACCGGAATGATGTCGTCGGAGATGGCGGTCGCCGGGATCGTGGTGTTGGTGCCCTCCATGTCGCCGATGGGGAACTCGACACCGGGGATCACCGAGACCGTGAGGCGCTCATCGCGGTGCGCCAGCCACTTGAAGTTCAGGCCGATGAGCGTCGCCCGCGAGGCACGCACCGTGCCGGCGATCGCGTCCTCGCCGCTGGTGTCCATGGTGAACAGGGTCAGCTCGGCGTCCAAGTCGGTGCCGACGCGACTGAGGCCGCGCAGCGCGTACGTCTGGTTGTCGCCCGCCCACAGCCGGATCTCGCCCGACAGCAACTGCGTGTCGGACTGCCAGGGCTCGGCGTCCGGCAGATTGGCCGTGCCGAAGCCTTCAGCCCACGCGCAGGCGAGTGGGGCGCACATGGCCGCCACGAGTGCTGCGACGAGGTAGAGCCTGCCGAATCGAGGCACGATGATCCCTCCCAGCATTGGACCGCGCGTCCGGCGCAGGGTCGCTGTTGCCCGGCGCTGACGCGAGGGTCGTGGTGCGTGTCGTGGCAGCGTCAGCGGGCGGTGGGATACTTGTGCCACCGCCACGGTTTCTCCTTCGTGCGGGCCAGGAATCTGGGCGGTCAGTGGCCCGGTTCGGGCGCGGCGCTCAGCCAGATCGGGCTGCCCCAGGCTCGCAGACCATCCTCCTGGGTCACGCGAACGTAGTAGAGAGCGAATGGCGGGTCGTCGAACGGGGTCTCGCCGATAAGGTGCGCGTTCAGATCATCGGCGTCCGTCCACTCCCAGTCGCCGAATCGCTCGCCCGGGGCCAACGCGTACACGACGCGGCAGTTGCGCAGGACCTCGATGGTGGCTATGCGCTCGCACGCCGCCACGTGGATGGACAGGCGCCGCGGCCCTTCGCCCAGATCCCCCTCCTCGCCCATGCGCAGCTCTCGCCCCTCGATCGTCAGCTCGTAGTCGAGGAGGATGCGCGGCCCGTCGGTCGCGTAGCACCGGCGCGCCCGCAGGGCATCGAAGATTCCGCGCCGAGTCAGCTCCGCGGCGTGAACGCCGGCAAGCCCGAGGCCCTCGTTGAGGTCGTGCGGGCCGTGGCCGGGCTGGCCCTTGTGCGTGTCCGTCCCGCCGACGAATCCGAAGCGATGCCCCATGAGGAGGGCGGCCTGCACCGAGTGCGGCCCGCCCTCCTCGGAGATGCCCCACTGCGAGCATATCTCCACCACCGGCTGCATGGCGTCATCGCGGTACGCCCAGTCGGCCCTGCCCAGGAACTTGGGGTGGTGCGGGATGGTGATGGCTTCGATGCCCTCGAGCGCCCGCCACAGGTACTCGGGCCTCGCGCCACTGGGGACCGTCTCCCCCGGCTCGATGACGGTGTCGGGCGACACGCGCCTGAGTGGCGCCCCGTGCAGCGCGATGTCATCGGCAGGCGTGTAGACGTTCCGGTGCCCGCCGTGGCCGCTCCACTCGAAGGCCTGCAGGGTCACGAACTGCCCGTCGTCATGGTGCCGGTTGGCAACGTCAACGACTCGCCTGCGGAACTTGTCGCCATCGAGCGGCGTGCGGTAGTCGTAACCCGCCCAGGCGCAGAAGTCCAGCCTCTCCACCTCGCGTGCCCACGCGAAGTACTCGTCCATGTCTCCCGTCCCCTGGCCGCACAGGTTCTGCCCGTGCAGGTCCCCGAAGTAGACGGGGCTCCCGCCGATCCGACAGGGGTTGCTGCGACACATCATGCCGCGGTCGGTGTCCAGGGCGGTGAGGCAGAGTACGCCCGGCTCCGCCGGCGCGGTGACGCGCGCGGTGGTGATGGCCCGGCTCTCGTCGGCGAACTCGACCGGGCCTGCGACCGGCTCCTCTCCTCGCTCGTCACGGATCTCAACCGGCCCCGCGTAGCCGGAGGCAGGGTTGAGGGCCTTGAGGTCGGCGGCCATGACATGGGCCGCGAACTGCTCGCCGGGGGGTACCGCCGAGGGGAGCGTCAGCCGGAGCATCCTCGGGTAGCCACCGATGACATCGACCACGGGGAAGGGCGATAGCGGGCGGTACTCGCCATCACCCGCCAGGTCCACGAAGGTGTGGAAGACCGCCTTCTGGGCGTGGGACTGCGCCCGGAGCAGCGACCCCTCCTCGCTGCCCAGCCAGAACACCATCTCCTGGCCCGGCCGCATCTCGCCCGCGACGATCGCGACGTCGATGACGTGGTCGTACGAGGCGTAGCTGATCGCGTAGTCGGCCTCGACGCCCGCGGGCAACTCCAGCCGCGCCTCGCAGGCGTAGCCCGGCGTGGCATCCTCGGGGCGTGCGAGGTGCAGCACGGTCGGGTGGATGCGCACGGGCCTGCCCAGGTCGAGCCGCCAGTACGAGGGGACCTGCAGCGTCAGGTG
>JALGUI010000328.1 GCA_029820915.1 Candidatus Zipacnadia bacterium
GCGGCGAGATCACGATGAACCCCGGAAGACTCACCCCGTACTGCTGCTCCAGCTTCGTCCGCCGACGGTATCCTTCCCATGCGTGGTCCACGAACAGCCGCGCCACGCTGCGCACGCAGTTCTCGTTGCAGTTGTCGATGATCCGACGTACCAGTTGGATCGCGGGGTGGTCGTGATCAATCGCCCACTGCAGCCGGTCGAGCTGTCGGCGATGGCCTCGCGTGGGCGCGACGTACTTCCCCAGCCGTGCGATGTTGCGCAGATGAGAGACAAAGCGCTGCTCGTCGGCGGTGAGCCTGGCTACGCCATCAATGATTCTGCTCTTCAGATCGACCATGGTCCACTCCTCCGTCCGTTGCACCACATCAAGGCCGGGGAGCACCAACACACAGCCCACATACTATGTTCCTGCGTCCTCCGCACAGCGACGACGCGTACGCTCCGAGGAGCTGGCTCAGTCAGCCGCCTCTTCCATTTGCCCCCCAACCAGCAGACCAAGCAGACCGCGCATATGGTCAATCACACCGGGATTGACGCGATAGACCATCCAGCATTTCTCACGACGGGCCGAAACCAAGCCCGCTTCCCGCAGCCTTCTGAGGTGCGCGGACACCGTGGACTGCACCAGCGGAAGCCGTCGCACGATGTCGCCGCACACACACTCGCCTCTGCCCAGCAGGTAGCGCAGGATCTCCACTCGCGCCGGATGCCCCAGCGCCTTGGCCAGTCGGGCAAGGACGACGACAAAGTCCCCATGTTCCCCCGGGAACTCGCCGCTGCCGCCCTCGTCAGTTGGTCCGAGCGCCTTGATTATCTCCGACCTCTCAGGGTTCATCGCATATCGATGATACACGATAATGCTGTGGCTGTCAAGGCCTCAGCGGGGCCATGGCAGCACCGAAACCCGTGTGCCTGGGGCGGTGGATGAGACGGGATGTTGTGGTAGCATGCCGGCAGGAGGGCCGATCATCGCAGCAGGAGGATGCAGCCATGGCCAGGCGTAGGATCGCGATGGAGGTGGGGGGGATGACGGGTCGGACGTAGAGAGCTTTGACGAGGCGGAGGACGCGGCTTTTGCGGTGGCGCAGGAGGCCTACGGCCAGGTGTTACGGCAGATGGTGGATGAGCGGGAGCAGGCGCTGTCGGCGCGGTGCAGCTAAGGCAGCAGCGTTGCAGGCGTAGTGAATGGGGGCGCACTTCCTTTCCCTCTGCCGCCGAGGTGGGGTCTGCCTGAGCGGAGCTTGCTGACGCATCGGGCGCTGGATGTGTGTTTGCGCTTGTGTGTGAGCAGCTCGTAAGGGGCGGTGTCGGCGGGTCTGGAGCGCTTGTGGGGAAGCGCGTCGTGCGCGGAGACGCTGCGGCGGGCGGCGGTTGCCGAGGGCGCGCGGATGCGCTGTCGGCGCTGCGCATGTTGGCCCAGCGGGATGACTGGGAGCAGTACTGGCGTTCGGGCAACCACGCCGCCAGAGGCACACGAATTTGGATGCTGCCCCACGCCGGCGAAGGCCTTGCTCCCCGCTCAGGGATGTGATAAGATACTGGTCCAATCTGCGCGGAGAGGTGGCCGAGTGGCTGAAGGCAGTCGCCTGCTAAGCGATTAAGGGGGGTAAACCTCCTTCGCGGGTTCGAATCCCGCCCTCTCCGCCAGACGACTGAAACGAAGGAAACGAAGGCCACGGCGGCAACGAAAACGAAGAAGACGGCACGGTACTGTCGGTGCGCGGGGGCAGTACGCCGTTGCCGCCGTCATGGTCGTTGCCTTCGTTGCTGCATCAAGCGCCCGTAGCTCAGTGGATAGAGCACTGGCCTCCGGAGCCAGGGGTCTCGCGTTCGAATCGCGACGGGCGTACCATGGGTATCCGCAGCGCCGGCGTCGCCGGCGACTTGACATACCGTGCACATGCGGCCACACTGGAGATGGCCGCCAGTGAAATGCGCGCCGGTAGCTCAGGGGATAGAGCGCCGCCCTGCGGAGGCGGAGGTCCCGCGTTCAAATCGCGGCCGGCGTGCCAGAGTCTTCTCAACGGCTCCGCGTGCGTTTTCGCGGAGCCGTTCCAGCGATAACCGGCGACATGGGCGGCCCCCGCCCGCCCACGCGCCCCCGTAGCTCAGGTGGATAGAGCAGCAACCTCCTAAGTTGAAGGTCGCCCGTTCGACTCGGGCCGGGGGCGCCAGACAGCACGTCGCGGGCCCCCGCCCTCCGGCGGCCTGGCCCGATGACCTGCCGCCGCCTTCGCGGCGGCCGCCAGTCCGGGCGGTGAGGTGGCAGAGCGGTTGAATGCGCACGCCTCGAAAGCGTGTGGACCCTTGCGGGTCTCGTGGGTTCGAATCCCACCCTCACCGCCATGCGGCGGACAACGACAGCGAACGACAGATCACGACAGATAACAGCAGGGACGACCAGGCCGAAGGCCCACCATCAAAGCTCCTTGACATCGCGACGAGCGCGTATCGCGTCACAGGGCGACACTGCGTCGCCAACCCGTCCAATAGCGCCGACTGCGGAGAGGTGACCGAGTGGACGAAGGTGCTCGCCTGGAGAGCGGGTAGACCCGGAAGGGTCTCGTGGGTTCGAATCCCACCCTCTCCGCCATGGGACGGCAGCGAACGGCAGACAACGGCAGATAACGGCAGCAACGGCAGACGATGGCGCAGCACACAACTGCACAGACACCTCTCTCGCCCTGCCCGGGGGGAGGCCGCAGTGCCGGCGTTCGAGAAGCTCACCGTCTGGCGCAAGGCGCACGAGTTGGCGCTCCGCACCTACGCCCTGACCGAGGACTTCCCGCCATCCGAGCGCTTCGCCATGCGGGACCGGATCCGCCGCGCCGCAGTCGCGGCGCCCTCCAACATGGCCGAAGGGCATGGGCGCGAGAGCGACAGCGAGTTCGCTTACTTCCTGCGCGTGGCTCTCGGCTCGGTGTCGGAGTTGCAGGCACTGACGCTGCTGGCCAGAGACCTGGGCTACATCGATGCGATAGAGCTGCAGGCCTTCTGGGCGCAGTCGGCCGAGGTCTGCAGACTACTGCGGGCTCTCATCGATCGAGTGTCCGCCTGACGGTGGCCATGTTGAGCAAGGGGCATTCATGTGGCGATGGTCATCGTCGCCTGCCATTGTTGTTGGTAGTTGGCGTTCGTCGTTGCCGTTTGGGATTGTTGTACGTCGTTCGTGGTGATCGTTGGCGTTTGCCGTCTGTGATCTTGGTGGTCGTTTGCCGTTGGCGTTCGCGGTGGGTGTTGTTCGTCGGTGTCGGCGGTCGCCATCGGCCGTCGCGGTCGGCCGTTAGCTGCCGTTATCTGTCGTGCTCGGTTGTTATCGGTCGTTATCTGCCGTTTTTGTCCGGTTGTGCTAGGCGGGGTGCTGGCGGTACCCTGAACCCACAATCCGCCATAGTGGGGCTTAATCCCCGCCCGAGGTCTCGTCGCGTAGCGTCTGACCCTCGCAAGTGGTGATGAAGGCTGGGTCCTGCGCAAGGTGAAGCCCGCTGAACCCCGTCAGGCCCGGAAGGGAGCAGCGGTAGGCGGACGACCACCTGTGCCGCAGATCACCTGGCCGGAGCCGGCTACGGGGGTAACGGCTGGGCGGCGTTATCGACGGTCGGGTGCACAACCGGAATCTTCCTGACAGGCCGTCGCGCCGAGGCCGGGCACAGGCCCGTGCGGTCGGCGTTGCGGCCCGTGTCCAGCACCGATGCGGCGCACACCGCCGCCGCGTGCCTATGTACGTGCCGTGCCCGGCGGACGACGCCGCAGG
>JALGUI010000329.1 GCA_029820915.1 Candidatus Zipacnadia bacterium
ACCGCGCAGAGCAAGGGCGAGGCGCGCTGCTGGTTCTACTACAACGGCCCGAAGGGCATCTACAACCCGCAGCGCACGCTGCCGCCGGCGGCGGAGTGGGCGAGCTACTCGTTCGTCTTCACCGCGCCGGGCGAGGCGGGCCGGGTCGGGCTGGCGCTGGGCCTGACCGCCAAGCGCCAGGGGGACGAGGATCAGGTGTGGTTCGACAACGCGCGCCTCGAGGAGCTATGGGCGCCGGAGTGAGGGCGGGAGCCAGGCGGCGGCAGGCGTGTCGCAGGTGCGCGGCGAACGGACGGCTGCCGCACGATCGCTCCTTGGCGAGGGGGTCACAGCCATGATCCGAACCGGTGCTATCGCGCTTGCGCTCAGCGCAGGACTATGCGCCGCCGCAGGTGCGGCGAACGACCATCCCCGCACCTGCTTCTGGGGCTACTGGATCAACCCCGACGTCGCGGTGCTCTCCCACGAGTGGCGCGACCAGATCACCTGGGCGACCTGCGATCCGGACGATGCGGAGCGGCTGGCCCAGTTGCGCGCGGCGTGGGAGCCGTTCGCCCGCGAGATGGAGACGATGCGCCCCGACTTGGCCCGCACCTCTTACTTCTTCAGCGACTACTACTGGGGCCTCGACACCGAGCTGCCGGTGCCGCCCGAGCGCGTCCCGGAGCTGATCCGGCTCACCCGCGAGTCCCAGGAGCGCTACTACACCGACCTCGGTATCACCACGCTTCCGTACATCTGCGCAGTCAAGTACGTCGGCGACCACGAGCGACGAACCGGCGTCTGGGCGCTGTATGACCAGTGGGAGCGCTACGCGTCCGTGTTCCACCTTGGCCCCAGGCCCGCGCAGGACCCGTGGGAGTGGCGGCAGCGCGATGGCGGCTGGAACTACACGCACGGCGCCACCGGCGAGGAGTTCACGGCATGGCTGGGCAGCGCGGCCGACCCGGACTACGTGCGCTTCAAGGCCGCGTGTGTGCGCACCATCGCCGAGTCGGGCTGCAACGGCCTGTTCATCGACAACCCCTTCGAGCGCGGCCGGCGCCCGGCGCACCAGGAGCACTTCCGGGAGTGGCTGGCGGCGAAGTACCGGCCTGCCGACCTTGAGCGCATGTTCGGCACCCGCGACCTCGCGCAGCTCGAGATGGGCTCCGGCGAGACCTGGCCGCGCACGCCCCTGGACGTCGAGAGCTGGCTGTGGCAGTGGGAGACCCAGGCGGCCTTCTTCGCCGCCATGAAGGCCGCCGGTGAGGAGGTCTGGGGCGAGGGCAACTTCCCGGTCTCGGCCAACGGCACGCCGATCGACGTGAAGCCCCACCCGTCGGGGAGCCTCGAGACCTGGGCCGCCGGCGGCGACAGCATTGGCTTCGCCGAGCGCCGCACCACCTGGCTGGGCGATTGGGACCGACCCGTCGGCGCGGGCTTTTCCCAGCGCGAGCACGCCGACCACATCCCGGGCTACCTGGCCTGCCGCGGTGTGGGCGAGGGCGAGATGTACTGCATGCCCGAGTGGAACCCGGGCATCACCGGCACGCCCGCGACCTACCGCCTCGCCTTCGCCGAGGCCCTCGCCTTCGACGGCATCTTCTGCGACCTGCAGTTCACCGACCGCACCGTGGGCCAGGACCCCGAGGTCGAGGCCGAGCGCCACATCTGGTTCCCGTGGCTGGCCGAGCACCGGGACCTCTACGCGGGCGCGCTCTCGGCGGCGAAGGTCGCCATCGTCTGCCCCAGCACTGAGTTCCTCATCAACTCGCAGTTCGAGTACGAGTGGGACCTGTGGCTGCAGACGCTGCTGCAGCACCAGGTCCCGGTGGACGTGCTGATGGGCAACAACCTCGGGCTGCACACGCTGCTCCGCTATTCGCTGGTCATCGTGCCCTACGTGACGGGCATGGACCTGGCGACCGCCGAGGTCTTCGACATGGCGAAGGACAAGGGCGTGCAGGTGCTGGTGCTGGGGACGGCGGCGACGCGGCACGTGAACGGCTTCCCGCACCGGAGCCCACTCCTTGACCACGTCCTGCCCGAGTGCCCGGACCCGGACGAGTTGGTGATGCGCGAGGGCCACGTGGGCGGCAACCTGTGGCGGCGCCTCCGGCCGCTGTCGTTCGGGACGATGGAGCTGAGCTACAACCTGCCCAGCTACCAGCCGCCGCTGTATCACCGCTATGGCGGCAAGCGCTACTCGCACACGCAGGCGCTGGTGCGCGCCCAGATGACCGAGCAGGCGCTGAGCATCCTCGACCGCGTGTGCGGGCGGAGCCTGTCCGTGGCCGCCGAGCAGGCCGACCCGCGCTTGCGCGTGCACCTCTACGCCCAGCGCGAGGATGGCCGGGCGACGCGCATGCTGCTGCACGCCATCAATCACTCGGTGCAGGTGCCGCTGCACGAGGCGCCCATCGCCTACGAGCTGCGCGAGGGCATCGTGCCAACCGTCGAACCGGTCAGCCGCTTCGCGGCCGTCATCGAGCTCGAGTCTGGGGGGCGTGCCAGCGCTGTTCGCTGGCACACGCCCGAGGGCGAGTCGCGCGACCTGCAGTTCGAGCCGCTCGCCCATGCCGTCCGCTTCACGCTACCCGAGGTACGCACCTACGGCGTCGCGGAGATCGTGCTGGAGCCGGAGGCACTCGCGGACGAGGCGCCCACAGTCCCGGCGACCTTCCCGCGCGCGGCGGAGCGGGCGCCCTACGCCATCGACGCCGCGGCCATGGCCCGCATGACGCCGCTCGCGCCCGAAGCGGAGACCGCTGAGCCCGAGGGCGCGCTCCTGCTGCGCTCGAACCACCAGTTCCTGGTAGCGGTCGAGGCCGGCGAGCATGTGCGCGCGACCATGGAGACCGCTGAGCCCGAGGGCGCGCTCCTGCTGCGCTCGAACCACCAGTTCCTGGTAGCGGTCGAGGCCGGCGAGCATGTGCGCGCGACCATCACCGGGCATCTGTTCGAGGACCCGACCGACGCCGAGCGGCGCGCGCAGGAGACGGAGTCGCTGGACCTGATGCCCGAGGGCGGCGGCGGGTTCTCGACCGGACCGTGGGTGCGCTGGTTTTTGATCGGTCCGGACGGCGGCGTGCTGGCCGACGGCGGCGGGCCCTGCGACGAGGCCATCGAGATCGATGTGCCTGTCGAGCAGGCGGGTATCGCGCTGGATCGATGTGCCTGTCGAGCAGGCGGGTATCGCGCTGCTGCATGTGGACGCAGGCAGCAATGACGCCGAGGTCGGCATCACCAACGAGCGCTGGGTCATCCCGTGCATGGACACCAACCGCCTGTTCGTGCATCGCTTCGAGCGACCGCTCTACCTCCACGTGCGCGAGGGCGCGACGGTGGCGCCGCTGTCGCTGGGCACCTACGACCGCGAGGCGGACATCATCCTCACGTCGCCGACCGGCCGGCGCGTGGAGATGAAGCCGGTGGACCCGCGCATCGTCGCGCCGCTGGAAGTGCCGGTCGAGGAGGGCGAGGACGACGGCATCTGGAGGCTCGAGGTGTACCAGACGCGCTTCGAGGGGCCGTTCTCGACCTTCACGCTGCTGATCGACGACCCGGACTTCTGCTACGTCGCGACGGCGCCGGGGCGGCTGCTGGGCACGCTGTAGGACGCGGGCCTGCGCCGCGCCCGTGGGCCGTACTGCCGACCGCTGAACTGCCGAACGACCGACGGGCAGGAGTGCCCGTCGCACGGAACGGCGAACGACCACGACCGGGCGGGCTGGGAAGCCCGCCCCTCCTGACGACAACGGGTGTGCCGTCGGCGCCCTCCCGGCCGTGTGCCGTTGCCGTCCGGAGCGACGCATTCTTCAGATGCGTCGAGTCGTTGCCGGATGCGTGGAGATCGACCCGCGGGAAGGTTGACGCCCTCGATGTGGAACAGCCTGTGTGAGCGCATCCTCGCGGTCGAGGCCCCCGGCGGGCCCGCCGCGCGCCTCTCCATTGTCGCGCCGTCGGTGGTCCGCCCCGGCGAGCCGTTCACGGTGCGTCTCGCGGCGCTCGACGCGAAGGCCTATCCGTCCGTCGAGTGCGATGACGTTGCGCGGCCGGCGGCCGGCCCCGCCGAGGGCCTGGCCGAGGTCGCCTTCGAGGCCGGCCGCCCGGCGGTCGCGTCCATCGACGGCGTGACCATCGAGGACGCGGGCCGGCACCGGCCGGCGTTCGAGATGGCGGGCGAGACCTGGCTGAGCAACCCCGTGCACTGCAGCGCCGACGCGCCGCGCATCTTCTGGGGCGATCCGCACGTGCACACGGTGCTGAGCCGCTGTCACCCCACCGCGTGCCGCTCGCTCGACTTCTGCTTCGTGGGCGCGCGCTGGATGAGCGGGCTGGATTGGGTGTGCGCCGCCGACCACGTCTCCAACGGTCGCTCCGGCAAGGGCAAGTGGGAGGCGCAGCGCCGCGCGGTGCGCGTCTTCGACGACCCGCCGCACTTCGCGGCCGTGCTTGGCTACGAGGCGTCGCTGCAGGGCGGCTGCGGCGGCGACAACAACGTCTACTGCCGCGGCGACCTCGAGGACTTCATCGACCACTACGAGGACGGGGACGCGAAGACGCTCGCCGACGCCCTGCCCGATGACTGCTTCGTGGTGCCACACCACACCACGCGGCCCGGCAAGCACGGGGAGCTGTCCGACGCGATCTACCCCGGTCCCGAGCGCATGCCGGTGGTCGAGGTGCACTCGAAGTGGGGCACCGGTGAGTTCCGTGGCAACCCCAACGCGCTCCACGACATCCACGACGGCCCGAGCTACGTGCAGGACCTGCTGGCCCGGGGCTACCCGCTCGGCTTCATCGCCGGGACCGACACGCACGCTACTATGCCCTCGAGCTTCGGCGACGACAGCGCGCACATCGACCGCCTGCCCGGGCTTGCCGCCATTCGCGCCGGGGGCCTGTCGCACGAGGCGGTCTATGACGCGATGCTTGCGCGCGACTGCTGGGGCACGAGCCTCGAGCGCATCATCATCGAGGAGCAGATGGCCGGCGGGCGCATGGGGCGCGTGGTCCCGTGGGACCACGCGCCGCGGGATTTCGCGGCGCACGTAGCTGCGGAGAGCGACATCGTCAGCGTGGACATCGTCCGCAACGGCGAGGACGTGCACTCGGCGCGAGGCGACGAGTGGCGTGGCGACGTGTCATGGACCGATGAGGCCGATCTCGCCCAGGTCGCCTTCGAGCCGCGCGGGTGGTTTGAGCGGCCCTTCGTGTACTACTACCTGCGCGTGACCTGCGCGTCGGGCGCCCAGGCGTGGTCGAGCCCGGTCTGGCTCACCCTCTGACCCATGTCCCGCTCACACGCGAGGTGGTGGAGGATGTCCCAGAGGCCCCGAGTCCTGTTCCTGTGCACCGGCAACTCCTGTCGCAGCCAGATGGGAGAGGGCTTCCTGCGCGAGCTGGGCGACTACAGATCTTCGGGGAGGCGGACGATGCGGGCGTCGTACGGAGGGGCCGCTCCGAGCGCTCAGCGCGAGGAGTGACGCCTGCGCGGTTGTGTTGCGCAGGCGTCAGGTCCCATTGGAGAAGCCTGTGGCTTCTCTCGGCCCGCGCATAACCCCAGTCCCGCGCGTGGGCGGGACCAAACGACGCAACGGCCGGGCTGCCCGACGCGAAGCGTCGGCTGGGAGCTGAGGCGCTGGCGCGCCTCACCCTCGCGCGGACCCCGCCTTTGGGCGGGTTCCGACGCTCGGGCAGCCCCTCCGTACGGAAACGACGCGCGACGCAAACACCCCGACCGCGCCCGAGATGTGGGTAGAGGATAGCGTGCCGCACGGGGGCGGGCATTCACGTGCGCCCCCGTTGGGCCGGCTACAGATCTTCGGGGAGGCGGACGATGCGGGCGTCGTCGAAGAGCACGGCGTCGCCCTCCTGCTGGTCGGCGGCACGGGGGAGCATGATCAGTTGGCCCGCGCCTTCCGGGACCTCGACGATGGCGCTCAGGAGCTGCCACAGGCCCGAGCCCCCCTCCCCGGAGACCGTCACGTTGGCATCAGCGCGCACCCAGCCGCCCTCCGCGGCCTGCCACTTGATCGCCAGCCGCGGGCTCTGCTCGTCCGACCCGGAACTCCTGACCCAGATCGATGTGTAGCACAGCTCGCCGGGCTGCACCGGGATATGCGTGATGAAGGTGCTCAGCTTGGCGCCGGCGATCCTGGCGCACCGTGGCCCGGTGCGCCCGCCCTCCTGCTCCCAGGTCAGCCGCTCGGTCCTGCCCTCGATCGACCACTTCGACCACCCCGGAGGCGAGCCGGTGGTGACCCAGTCCACACCCTCAGGGGCGTCTCCGGCGGTCTCCTCGAAGTCGGGGTTCGGGCACAGGTTCCCAGCGTCCGGGTTCGCCACGATCCAGGCGATTGCCTCAAACTGGCGGCTCATCTCGCCGCTGGCCGACTCGGCGATCCGCTGCAGGCGCTCCAAGCTGACCTCGTCCGCACGTGAGCACAGTGCGGCCACGCCCTGCGCGAAGGCCGAGGCCAGGTCGCCCTTCCAGGAGTTGAGGCGGCTGCCCCGCTCGTTGATGAGCCGCTCGTAGATGCCCGAGAGCAGCTCATCCCGCATGATCTCGTCCATGACCGCCTCGCGCCTGGCGGTCAGTCGCACGAAGGTCGCCAGCTCGTCGAGCAACCCGTTGGTGTCCGCGTCGGCGCGACTTGCCAGCTCGCCGACGCGCTCGGCCTGCCGGTACTCGCGAAGGATCGCCTCGGTCAGCTCAAAGCCGCGCTCGACGAACCGCACGCGTGCGGCGAAGGGCTCGTCCGCGGCCAGGCCGCGCGCCTCCGCCAGGTCGGCCAGGCCGGCCTCGAGCCGCTCGGGCGTCCACAGGGCGATCTG
>JALGUI010000853.1 GCA_029820915.1 Candidatus Zipacnadia bacterium
TCGTCCGCGACGGCCTGGGCGACCTGCTCCTGCAGTCGGAGATGCTCGATGACGGCATCGCCATCCTCTACTCCTACCCGTCGCAGTTCGCCTGCGAGGTCGAGGATGGCGCCGGCTACGGCAGCTACGAGTCCGCGCACGTGTCCTTCCATCAGATCGTCCGCGACCTGGGCTACCAGTTCCGCTACGTCACCGACCGCATGTTGCGCCTGGGCGAGTTCGATGCCGACCGCTACCGCCTGCTGATCCTGCCGCGCATCGAGGCGCTCGGGCCGCAGGAGGCGCAGGTCATCCGCGACTTCGTCGAGCAGGGCGGCGTGGTCATTGCCGACGTGCGCCCGACCATCTACGACGGCCACTGTAAGCCGCTGGCCGAGGGGCTGCTCGACGACCTGTTCGGCGTCAGCACCGACGGCCGCGCCGCCGCCGCGGTCGGCCCTGCCACGCTGGGTGACGGCCTGACGCTCGACGGCCTCATGGTCGATCCGACCGTCTCCGTGACCACGGGCGAGGCCCGGGGCGACGCCGAGGGCACGCCGCTGGTCATCACCAACCGCTTCGGCGATGGCGCCGCGATCCTGCTCAACTTCGCCGCCGCCGGCCTCCCGCCCCTCGCCGCCGCGAGCTGATGCTCGACCTCATCAGCCGCGCGGGCGAGCACCCTCCGGCGCTGCGGCTGCTTGGGGCGGATGGCTCGCGGCTGCCTAACATCGAGGCCACGCGCTGGCAGGACGGCCACATCGAGATCGTGTCGCTCTTCCGCCAGTCGGGCAACCGCGAGACGGCGACGGTGGTGCTGCCGGAGGTCCGCCGGGTGTTCGATCTGCGCACGGGCGAGTACCTGGGCCGGGCGAGTGAGTTCCAGGCCGAGATCATCCCGTGCCGGGCCAGCTTCCTCGCCCTCACCAACGTGCCGGTCGCTACGCCGGACTTCCAGGTCGGGCCGCGCTTCGCCGCCCGCGGCACGGTCGCCACCGCGTCGATCTCGGTGCCGGCCGCCGAGGGCCTGCAAGGCCGGTGACACCGAGCTCGACTGGCTCGACCAGGTGGTCATCGCCGGGGCCGAGCCCGTCGAGTTCGCGATCCCGCTCGCCCACAACGATCCGGCGGGCGACTACCAGATCACCGCTGTCGAGCTCTTCACGCAGCGGAGCTCAGTGACCACGGTAAATGTGAAGTGACGCTGGGAGGGGCAGCTATGCGCACTACAGCACTGCTGGCCGCGCTCGCATCGGTCGCTATCGCCGCCGTCGGGCACGCAGACAACTACGACATCAAGGTCTACCCGTGCCCGCGCGCGGCGAGCGGCATCGTCGTGGACGGTGCACTCACCGAGGCGGCCTGGGACCGCGCGCCGCTGGTCGGCGGCTTCACGCACTACGACAAGCCTGAGCCGATCGAGCCGCGGACCGCGTTGCGCGTCGCCTGGGATCACAGCTTTCTCTACTTCGGCGTGGTCTGCGAAGAGCCGAACATGGACAGGTTCACCCAGGTCGGCCACGCGCGCGACTCGCGCGAGGTCTTCCACGGCGAGACGATCGAGATCTTCGTGGACTGGACCCGAACCACGATCACCAGGTCTACTACCAGTTCGGCATCAACGCCGCGGCCAGCATCTACGACTCCATCCGCAGCGACGCAAACTGGAGCGCCGACGTGTGGGCCGCGACGGTCCTTGGCGACGACGGCTGGTCGCTCGAGGTCGCCATCCCCTGGGCGGACATGGGCGAGGCGCCCGAGCCGGGGCAAGTCGTCGGCTTCAACGTCTGTCGCGATCGCTACCTGGGGGCGAACAAGCAGTGGATGAACTGGTCGCAGACCGCCGCCAACTTCCACGACCCCGACCGCTTCGGGCACGCGGTGCTCTCCCCCGACGCGCACCGGCTGGGCGAGCTGGAGGCGGAGTACCGCCGGGGCGGCCGCGACGGCGCCATCGTCTTCCTCGGCCCGCCCGCGCTGGTGGAGGCGTCCTATCGAGCGCTGGTCAGCCACGCGCTCGTCGGCGCCGGTGAGCTGCTCGACGGCATGCAGGACGCGCTCGCCCCGCCCTGGAGGGCGACGAGGGTGCGCAGCAGGAGCTGGCGCGCCGCATCGGCGAGTACCGCGACGAGCTGGCGGGCTTCGCCGACACGGTCGAGAATGAGGCGGCGCTCGACGCCGACGCCTGGAACCAGATGACCTTCCGCCTCGCCGAGATGCGCGTCGAGTTGGACCGAGTCATCTGGGAGGCCCGCCTGGCGGCGCTCATCTCGGGCATCTGAACGCCGTCCCGCCATCAACCGGCGAGGGAGGCCCGACCATGGCTCGCGTGCTGAGCATCGC
>JALGUI010000330.1 GCA_029820915.1 Candidatus Zipacnadia bacterium
AACGCCGGCGACTACGCCACGCCCGTGTTCTCGAAGCTCGCGTACGCCCTCGGCGACGGTCGGTACGCGTTCATGATCGACAAGCGCATGCCCATGGGCACCAGCAGCGATGAGTCCCTGCGCGGCTTCAACGTCGGCGTCGAGCCAGCGCTGCCGGAGGACCACCTGGGACTGACCGTTGTCCCGGCCGATGACCTGTACTTCACCACCGCGCTGCGCAACACTGAGGGCGTCGAACTCGAGGACGCCTTCGACAAGCTCAGCTTCCGCTCGGGCTTCGACCCGGTGGACGAGTACCTGATGATCGATGGCGTGGCGGGCGGCAGCCACTCGTACGACGACGCCAACTCCATCGGCGAGTTCTCGGCCAACGAGCGGCGCTGGCTGGTCGAGATCGACATCTTCAACGGCCCCACCATGGCCTTCCACAACGCGGTGACCGTCGGGCGGGGTGGCCTCGGCCAGTCGCTGGTGCCGCAGGCGGCCGAGCTGGCCGACAGCGCCGAGGGTGACGGCTGGGCCTACACCGCCACGCGCCTGCCCAGCTACAACGGCGTGCACTGGACGCGCCACACGCTGTGGATGCCCGGCCGCCAGACCGTGGTCTTCGACGAGATGACCGCGTACGAGCCGGGCGACTACTCCTTCGTGGTCGGCTGGCGAAGCCTGGGCGAGCCGTCGCTGGCGCCGGGGCGCTTCGAGACCGCGCAGGACGACGTCCAGCGCGCCACCGTCTACAGAAGTGGTGTCGAGCTCCACGAGGCGATCATCGACACCTCGGGCAAGGTCGCGCGCGCCATGCCCGGGTACGACGCGCTGCTCTACCGCGGCGAGGAGCCGGGCGACTTCGCGGAGGCCACCTTCGAGGTCGCCGAGGCGGGCGAGTACGAGGTCGCCGTGCAGACGCTCGACTACACCGGTCGCGGCATCATGCAGGTGTTCATCGACGGCGAGGCGCTGGGTGAGCCGATCGATGTGTTCCATTCGGGCCGGCCACGCCTGACCGAGACCGTGCTGGACACTCGGCGCATCGAGGCCGGCGAGCACACCGTGCGCTTCGAGGTGGTCGGCCGCAATCCGGCCTCGGACGACTCCTACTTCGCCGTCTGCGGGCTGGCGCTCTACCGCCCCGGCGAGCGGGAGGCGGCGGCGGAGACCGCGGCCAACCGCCTGCGCCTGGTCTTCCCGGCGGACGTGCCCGCGACCCTCGACCGCGACACCGAGACGCTGGGCAACTACCTGGCCATCAGCCCGCACCACGACCAGGCGCTCAACATCGTCGAGCAGAGCATGAGCCGCGAGCTGGCCGAGGGCGAGGCCGCCTGCTTCCAGAACGCCTTCGGGGCGTACCGGGGCGACGCCGAGGAGTTCGAGCTGCGGCGGCTCAGCGACCACTGTGCGCTGCTCCGCCGTGGCGACGAGATCGCGCTGGTGGGCGCGGGCATCGACGCCGCGAGCATCGAGGCCGGGCCGGTGCGGGCCTCGGGGCGGCTGTTCCTGGTCGCGCCGTCGCAGGTGATCCTGCACGAGGCGACCGCCACGCTCAACGGCCGCGCACTGGCCTCGGGCGACGCGCCCGGCGACGCCCTGCAGGAGGCGCTGCAGGCCGCGTGGGACGGTGCGGCCGCGACCGTTGGGGGTGCCGTCGGATGGGACGGCGTGCCGCGAGCCGAGGCCCGCTGGACCGCCGAGTTGCCGGACCGCCCGCTGTCGGTCGCGGCCTGCTCGGGAGCGGACGGCATGCGACTGGCGGCCGGACTGCTGGATGGGAGCGTCGCGCAGTTCGACGCCCAGGCGCGGCCCGCCGGCGAGTTCACGACGAACGGGCCGGTCCACGCCCTGGAGGCGGCGGACCTCGACGGCGACGGCACCGAGGAGCTGCTGGTCGGCTCCGACGACGAACATGTCTACGCGCTCGGCCCGGACATGAGCGAACTCTGGCGGCACCAGGTGGACTTCCTGCGCGACCAGCAGGTGTGGATGTGGTGGACGCTGGGCAGCTCGAAGGTGCGCGCCATCCACGCGGCCGACATTACCGGCGACGACCGGCCCGAGCTGCTGGTCGGCGCGGGGAACATGCGGCTGCAGTGCTACGACGCCGCCGGCGAGCTGCTGTGGCGCTACCGCACCGACCACGGCATCTGCACCACTATCACCACCCACGACCTCCACGGCGATGGCCGGAACCTGGTGCTGGCGGGCAACGGCCTCACTTCGTCGTCCGGCATGTGCTGGGTGCTGGACGAGGGCGGCGAGATGCTCACGCGCTACTACAACGGCTCGTGGTGCACGTCGCTGCCCGCGATCGCGGTGGGCGACCTCGACGGCGACGGCGTCAACACGGTCTTCACCGGCAGCAATCGCGGCGATGTGCGCGCCTTCGCGCCCGACACGCCCTACGCCGAGTCCCTCTGGATCCGGAACCTCCCCCGCCCGATTCGCTCGCTGACCATCGTCCCGCGTGACGGCGACCAGGTCGTCGCGGTGGGCTCCGACAGCGGCTACCTGTGCGCCCTCGACGGGCAGGGCGAGAAGGCCTGGGGCGTTGGGCTGTCGAGCGCCATCCCGGTCACGGCGCTCGTGCATCGCGGTGCCGACACGCTGCTGGCGGCGGGCTGCAGGGATGGCAAGGTCTTCCTGGTGACCCCCGACGGCGAGATCGCCGGGCTCTTCGACGCCGGGGCGCGGCTCGAGGCAATGGCGGCCGTGGACGTGGACGCCGACGGGGCGGACGACGTCGTCATCATCACCTCCGGCCCTGACCGGCTACACGTGATCGACGCCTGGGGGGAGTAGCGGCGCGGGGGAACCTGGATCGAGCGACCCGAGCAATGCCCGGCGGTGCGAACGAACCCCTCCGCGACCGCGGAGGGGTTCGGCATCAGCGTCGGTCGCCGTGGTGCCGCACGTCCGCACGTCACGCCTGCCTCAGTTGCTCCGCCAGCGAACGCTCCCCTTCGTGGCCCCCCCACGGGACTTGGGCGGTCGCCCAGCCGCACTTAGGGCCCGCACGGGCGGCAAACGGCGTCGCAGGACATGTACCCTCCGGCAGGCACACAAGTCTGGAGGCTGCCCACAGTCCCCCGCCCTTGACTCTGTCGCTTCGTTGTGCATAATACTATGTAGCTAATACTATGCAGGAGGTGCGACGGTGACTGAGGTCAGGAGCAATCGCATCACAGAGATGGGCGAGCTGCAGCTCGAGGTGTTTGAGACGCTGGCGGAGCTGGGGGAGGCGACGGTCTACGACGTGCTCGCCGCGTTTCCCGAGGAGCGGCGCCCGAAGTACACCACCGTCCTGACGGTCCTGCGGGCACTGGAGGAGAAGGGCCTGGCCACGCACCGCCGGGAGGGCCGCACCTACGTCTTCGCGCCGGTCGTGTCGGACCGCGAGGTGCGCGGGCAGCTCCTGGGCGATGTCATGCAGCGCGTCTTCGGCGGCTCGCCGAAACGCCTTATGGCGGCGCTACTGGACGACGAGGCCGTGACGCCGGACGTGGTGCGCGAACTGCGCGCGCTGCTGGCTGAGCCGGAGAGGGATGCCGACGATGACGTTGATCGCTGACGTGACGCTGGCCGTGACGGTCGTGCTGGCGCTGGGAGCGCTGGCGGCACTGATCCTGCGGCGCTTACCGCCGGCGCTGCGCCATGCCGCATGGCGGGCCACGCTCGCCGGCGTGTGGCTGGCGCCGCTGGCGGTGATCGCGGCGAGCTTCCTGCCCGTGCAGCGCCCGGAGATCGCCGTGCC
>JALGUI010000331.1 GCA_029820915.1 Candidatus Zipacnadia bacterium
GCCGACGAGCGTCACGTCCGCGAAGTCATGGCCCTTCGCGATCATCTGCGTGCCGATGAGCACGTTCGCCTCGCCGGCCGAGAAGCGGCTGAGGATCTCGGCGTACGAGCCCTTCCGCGACGTGGTGTCGCGGTCCATGCGCAGCACCCGGGCCTGCTCGAACTCCCTGGCGACCTGATCCGCCACACGCTCGGTGCCGAGGCCGTGGAAGCCGATGTCCTCGGAGCCGCACGAGGGACACTTGTGGGGGACCGGCAGCGCGAAGTCGCAGTGATGGCAGCGCATGTCGCGGGTGGCGTGGTGGTAGATCAGCGACACCGAGCAGTCCTCGCAGCGCAGCGTGAAGCCGCAGTTGCGGCACATGCTCGCAGCGCAGCGTGAAGCCGCAGTTGCGGCACATGACGAAGGTTGAGTAGCCCCGGCGGTTCAGGAACAACATCGCCTGCTCGCCGCGCGCCAGGCACTCGGCGAGGGCGTCGAGCAACCGCTGGCTGAAGGTGCCGCCCGCGCCCATGAGCGTCTCGCCGCGCAGGTCGATGATCTCGACCTCGGGCAGCGGGCGGTCGTCGATACGGGAGGGCAGGTGGCACAGGCCCAGGCCGCCCTCCCCCCGCTCGGCGGCGTGATAGCTCTCCAGCGAGGGCGTGGCGCTGCCCATGACCAGCACGGCCTGGTGCCGTCGCGCCCGCTGCCCGGCGGCCGCCACGGCGTGGTACCTCGGCGGGCTCTCCTGCCGGTAGGCGCGCTCGTGCTCCTCGTCGATGACGATGACGCCGATGTCGGCCAGCGGGGCGAAGACGGCGGAGCGGGCGCCGACCACCAGGTCGGCGTCACCGCGCTCGATCCGGCTCCACTCGTCGAAGCGCTCGCCGGGGCTGAGGGCGCTGTGCAGCAGCGCCAGCCGCTCGCCGAAGCGCGCGCGGAAACGTCCGACCATCTGCGGGGTCAGGGCGATCTCCGGCACGAGGACGATGGCGCCTCTGCCCCGCTCCAGCGCCGCCTTGATCGCGTGCAGGTAGACCTCGGTCTTGCCGGAGCCGGTCACGCCGTGCAGCAGCAGGCCGCGATAGCTCCGCTCCTCGAGCGCCTCGTCGATCTGGTCGAAGGCGCACTGCTGGTCGGCGGTCAGGCGCAGGAACTCGCGCTGCTGGCCGTCCAACTCCGCGCGTTCGGGCCGGCGCCGCACCGCCTCCTCGCAGACCTCCACGAGGCCCTTGTCCACGAGCGCCCGCACGGCGCCGCGGCTGAGGTCGGCGACGGGGACGCCGTCCTCCTCGGCCACAAGCTCGCCCAGCGCCTCTGCCTGGCGGGGGGCCCTGGCTTGCAGCTTCTCGATCACGGTCGCCCAGTCGCGGTCACCGGCCGGCCGCGCGACCTGCCGGCGCAGCTCCCGCACGCGTGGCGGGGCCAGGGCCCGTCGCAGCCGCACCAGGCCGCGTTCGGCCAGCGAACCGAGCGCCGATGCGACGACCGACCCGGTGGCCGTCGGGTCCTGCTCGGCCAGGACGCTCTGGAGGTCGGAGAGGTCGATCTCCTCCCCCACCTCGCGCACCGCCTCGAAGACCTGCCGCTGGCGGGGTGCGCGAGAGAGCTCGTGCGGCGAGGCCCCACCGCCTGCGGGCGTCAGCGATACCACCGTCCGCGGGTCGCGACCGGCCCCCGGAGGCATCAGGCAGCGCACAGCATCGCGGAGTGAGCAGACATAGTGCTCGGCCATCCAGCGCGCCAGCGCCAGCCCACCATCGTCGAAGACCGGGGCATCCACGAGAAGGTCGGCGACCGGGCGGATACGCGCGTCCGGAGGATCGTCCGTGAAGCCGACCACCCAGCCCGCCACGCGGCGGCGGCCGAAGGGAACCAGAACGTAGCCGCCCACCCGGAGATCATCCTCCAGGTGGGCGGGGATCGAATAGGTGAACTCCCTGTCGAGGGCGCGACCCGACTGATCGACGACCACTTGTGCGTAGCGCTCGGGGCCGTCCTCGGCAGTGTCCTCGGCCTGCGGGGCGTCATCGGCCAGCAACCGGGGTTGCCCTTCCCGCTCCGTCAAAGCCCGGCCTCTTCCCTCAGCATGTCCACGGCGTCCAGCCGCTCCCAGGTGAAGTCGCTGTCGTCGCGGCCGAAGTGCCCGTACGCAGCGGTCTTGCGGAAGATGGGTCGTCGGAGCTTCAGGTGCTCGATCATCGCCAGGGGGGCGAAGTTGAAGTTATCGGCGATGATCTGCGCGATCCGCTCCTCCGGAATGACCTCGGTGCCGAAGCAGAACACCGCGACCGAGAACGGGTCGGGATCGCCGATGGCATACGCCACTTCGATCTCGCAGCGCGTCGCCAGGCCCGCCGCCACGACGTTCTTGGCCACGTAGCGGGCGAAGTAGGCGCCGGAGCGGTCCACCTTCGTCGGGTCCTTGCCCGAAAAGCACCCGCCGCCGTGGCGGGCGAAGCCGCCGTAGGTGTCCACGATGATCTTGCGGCCGGTCACGCCGGTGTCGGCCTGCGGCCCGCCGATCTCGAAGACGCCGGTGCGGTTGACCAGGATCTCCATGCCGTCGGCGCGCAGCTCCGGGGGGATGACCGGCTCGACGACGAACTGGATCAGCTCGGCGCGGATCTCGTCCTGGTTCATGCCGCGCTTGTGCTGGGCGGCGAGCAGGACCTTGGTGACCTCGACCGGCCGCTCGTCTTCGTAGCGCACGGTCACCTGCGTCTTGCCGTCCGGGCGCAGATAGCCCAACTCGCCCGTCCTGCGCACATGCGCCAGCCGCTCGGCCAGCCTGTGGGCGAGGTGGATGGGCATCGGCATGTACTGCTCGGTGTCGTCGCAGGCGAAGCCGAACATCATGCCCTGGTCGCCCGCCCCGCCCACGTTTACGCCCTGGGCGATGTCGGGCGACTGCGAGTGAATGGCGGTGAGCACGCCCACGGTCTCGGCGTCGAAACCGTACTTGGCGCGGGTGTAGCCGATCTCCTCGATGACGCCGCGCGCGACTTCGTCCACGGGCACGTAGCACTCGGTGGTCATCTCACCGGCGACCAGGCACGTCCCCGTGGTCACCAGCGTCTCGATAGCCACGCGGCCGGTCGGATCCTCCGCCATGACGAAGTCGAGAACCGCGTCGGATACCTGGTCGCAGATCTTGTCGGGATGACCTTCGGTGACGGACTCGGACGTGAACTGGTATGACTTCTGGGCCACCTGCGGTTCCTCCTTGCCGGCTGCTCGCGTCAGGCCCCGCCCTGGCGTCTGTCGGCAAGCAGCTCCTGTACGCGGTCGAGGATCGCAGCCGCGACCTCGGCCTTGCTCATCATCGGGAACTCGGTCTGCGTCCCCGAGGTCCCGATCAGCGTGATCTGGTTGGCGTCCACGGCGAAGCCGGCATCGAGCCGGCCGACGTCATTCGCGGCGATCAGGTCCAGGCCCTTGTCGCGCAGCTTCTCGTCGGCGTGGCGCAGCAGGTCCTCGGTCTCGGCGGCGAAGCCCACGACCACCGGCTTGGGCTCCCAGCGCGCCACGGCCGCGATGATGTCGGGGGTACGCTCGAGCCGGACGGTCAACTCGTCGAGGCCGCTCTTCTTCAGCTTCTGGTCGCCGGGCTCGGCCGGGCGCCAGTCGGCGACGGCCGCGGCGCCGACGAACACGTCCACCGCGCCCTCGCGCTCCTGAACGGCCTCGTGCATCTGTTGTGCCGTCGTGACGCGGACGACCTCGACGCCGGGCGGATCGCCGAGGGCCACCGGCCCGCTGACCAGCGTAGCATCCGCGCCCTGGCGCGCCGCCTCGGCCGCCACGGCGTAGCCCATCTTGCCGCTGGAGGGGTTGCTGATGAAGCGGACGGGGTCCATCGGCTCGCGCGTCGGTCCCGCGGTGACCAGCACTCGCACGCCGGCGAGAGGCCCGTGGGCGGCGCCCAGCGCCTCCACGATGGCCGCCAGCAGCACGTCCGTGGCCGGCAGTCGCCCCGCGCCCTCATCGCCGCACGCCAGCCGGCCCTCCTCCGGCTCGACGATGCCCGCGCCGCGCCGGCGGAGGGTCT
>JALGUI010000332.1 GCA_029820915.1 Candidatus Zipacnadia bacterium
GGGCTCAAGCAGGCGCAGGAGTTCGAGCGTGAGTACGGGTGGAAGCTGGACTTCCCACCCTGGGAGCATCCCGACTGGCTCGAGGAGGAGTGATGAACGCGCTGGGCGCGTCAGGCTCGGCCTCGGAACTTCGCTCCGCTCGGTCGAGGATGCGGAAGTCGAGGCTGAACCTGGCGCGCATCTCCACTGCCGATTGCCCGCATTCGTCCCGGCGTCCCGCTACCCCAGCGTCGTGGGGAGGCGCCGGATCTTCTCCATCAACTCGTCCACCTCGAACAGGGATGCCTCGCTGCGGTGGAGCAGGTAGTCGCGCAGGACCACCTGGAAGTATACCGTCGCGTCGGGCCCGCGTCCGAACCCGCCCCTCCTCGTAGTCGCGCATGGCGTCGCGGTCGGTCGCCAGCGTGTATCGCTCCTGCCGCTCGTGCACGTTGATCCCGGCTGCGAACTCCCACGGGTTGATCCCCGATCCCGGCCAGCCGTGCAGCTCGCACAACTGCACCGTGGGCCGCAGATTGCGCGCCACCGCGTCGAGGTACTCGTCCTTCGGCTCGACCTCATGGGCCAGCAGGAAGCCGTGCGTGTACTCCAGGTTCCAGCTCAGGCCCGCGGCCGCCGGATGCGGGTAGCCCCAGCCGCCGCCCGGCTGCTGCACGCGCGCCATCCAGTCGTTGAGCGCAACGATTGTGTCGCGCAGCCGCTCGTCCCGGGGCGTATGACGCAGCAGGTAGGGCAGCGCGTTGGTCGCGTACTGCACGATGTAGGGTTTCACGAATGGATTCCGGGAGCCGACGGCGTCATCGCCCAGGTAGAGGTCATTGCCCACCGCCGGCCGGCCGCTTTCAGTGAACAGCAGGTCCTCGCCCTGCGTGGGCTGGAAGGTCTCCCACAGCCGGACGGCGTTGGCCAGGTGCTTCTCGTCGCCGGTGTACTCGTACATCTTCACCGCGTCCGCCACCACGCCGATGGCGCGCGTGTAGCCCAGCCCCGCGTGCTGGTTGGCGATGGACCACTCGGCGGCGGCCTCGGCGGCATGCCGGTAGCGCCGGTCGCCTGTCTCCTCGTACATCAGCCAGAAGTTGCTCCAGCCCTTGTGCACGTAGATGGGCGTGGTGTCGAACCGCGGGTTGAAGGTGCCGGGGCCATGCCCGGGGCGGTCGCGCCAGACGTTCCCGCGCCGGCAGCCTCCGTAGTATTGCGGATCGGGGCCCCAGTACATCCCGAGGTCGAAGTAGTTGCGGCACCAGTCGTGGGCCACCGCGCGCATCCTCGGGTCGCCGGCGCGGAACCAGTCCTCCCAGACATACAGGCTGTGGTTCAGGCGCACCGGAGAGGTGTAGTCGCGCGTCGTGCGCTCCGGCGCCCATGACCAGGGCATGGAGCCCAGGTCGTCGCCCTTCATCTGCATGTCCTGCAGCGCGAAGACCATCTTCTCGACGCACTCGCGCAGCACCGGATGCTCGACCTGCAGCGGCGGCCCGGTGCGGTAGACGGCATCGTAGGCCTGCCACGCTGCGTGCCCGTAGAGCGGCGCGTCAAGCTGCGCCCCGAGCGTCTGGCTGTCAACCGGCGCGACGACCAGCTCGCTGAAGCGCCAGGCCCCCTCCTGGATCATCAGCCCCTCGGTCTCGATGTCCGCCACCGGCTCATCGCGATTCGAGCGCAGACTCACCGTGCCGCCGGCGTCGATAGCCTGGAAGGTGCCGCGGTTCTGGCGCAGGGCAAGAGGATTGGCGACGGAAGCCACAGTGCCGTCGCTGAGCGCGAGCTGCGCGATCAGGTCCGCGTTGCTCTCGTCGGCGAGGTGCGAGTCCGGATCGCGGCCGAGCATGTGCACAGGGTCCGCGGGCAGGTCCACGCCATGTGCGCCGGGCGCGGTCAGCGTCCAGCCGAAGTCCGGCGTCCAGTGGTCGCCATCCAGCTTCGCCTGGATGCGATGGGTGAGGCGAAGCTCGCCGCTGCGGTTCACCTGCACGTCCACCTGCCCGCCCCACTCGTCACCCGCGCGATCGTAGCGCAGCCAGACGAACTGCGGGCCACTGTCGATCACCGTGACGCTGGCCGGCGTCTGGCCGTCCTCCGGGCCGAAGGGCTCAATCGAGGCCAGGAGCTCGCCATCCGCGGAACGCAGCTCGACCCGCTCCATCGCGGGAACCACGTTCCAGCGGTCGGTGGCGATGGCGGCCGGGGCCTGCATCTCACCGGGAGCCGAGCCCTCCCCGGCCGGGTAGAGTCCCTCGACGCTCTGGCCAGCCTGCAGGGCCACGGGGATGCTGAGCATGACGCGGCGCGCCGATCTATCGGGATGGCGGGTGATGACCGTCGCCTGCACCGGCACGACCTCGCCCGGGATCATCGCCTGCGCCGGGGGCTCGCCGGGGATCAGGCCGGCAGGCACCGGCAGCGAGACTCGCGCCACGCTCGTGACCGGTACCGACGCCGGGTTCGTGATGGTGAACTGCACGCCCTGAGCGTCCGCGGGCACGATAGCGAGCGTCGTGCACGCCAGCGCCAGCGCAACCGGGCAGGCCACCCATCCACAACCACCGAGCATCTTCATCGTCTCCTGCTGCTGCCGCAATCCCGGGCCCGATCGACCCGTCCGCCGGGCGGGCGCGACGCCTGTGTGGGCGGTGGCGTGCTGGTCGGCCACTGCCTGTCACTCACGCCGGCGTTCCCCTTCCGGTTCCTCATACTCTTGCTTGGGTTCCACCGCCAACGCTGCGCACCTCCGCGCTCTGTCTCTGCGTCTGCGGGCTGTGTCACCCCCATCGTGCAACTCGGGTCGTGCAGGCCTGACAAGCCGCACACGAAGGTGCTTGGCGGCCTTCTACCGATGCCGGTCAGCCGACGCCGCCGGCGGATGCTCCTCCACCGCCTGCCGAAGCTGCTGCGAGCCCACGTGCAGGTAGACCGCGGTGGTGTCAAGCCGCGAGTGCCCGAGCAGCTTCTGCAGCGACGCCAGGCGGACCGCGCAGTACTCGACGCGATGCTCAGCGGCAGCCTGCAGCAGTTGCCGCAGTTCGGTCTCGCTGAGGTACGTCGGGAGGCGCTCCGGGCGCCTTGGCGGAGAGACCTGCCGCAGTGGATCGTGATTGACGATCTCGAAGTCCAGCAGGTAGCGCCAGAAGCTTCTGAGCGAGCAGATGTGCCGGGCGATGGTGTTCGAGCTCAGGCCCTCCCGGCGCAGATGCACCACCCACCTGCGTGCCCTCTGGATGGTGATCGCATCGGGCTCGAGCGAGGTGCCACTTTGTTGTATGAACGCGAAGAGTTGTGACAGGTCGGATCGGTAGGCACTGACGGTGAGGGGGCTGTAGCCCCGTTCGGCTTCAAGGTACACAAAGGAATCCTGAGCCAGTGTGTCCAGAGTCTCCTGCACTTCTGCGCACGCCCTTTCGTTGCGCGGGCGCGCATCGGCACAGAGACTCGTGCTCAGGATCATCAGAATCGGCTGTTCCGAGGGCGAACCGAAGAACGGTACGTTTCGGAGGCCTACATCCCGCTCTTCCCCGGTGGCCGTTTACATCTCAGCAACAGAAGTGTTACGGAGAGTGTGTCCTTACGCTAAGCTAGTGCTGAGTTACCGAAGTGGGCGCATGTTCCTCAAGCTGGCTTGCCTCACCCCCTGGCCCCCTCTCCGTGCCAGCGAGGGGGAGAACACATAAGGAAGCGTAAATATGCTACCCGCTGGGTCCAGGGAGAAGCATGTTTCTTCCCCCTCCGGAACGGAGGGGGTGCTGGCGCGCCGTTTGCGCCGGCGGGGGAGGCCCGCAGGACGATACGCGAGCTTCCGTAAGTAGGCACTAGCCCCAATACTGTTCAGTTAGAGACTATGTTGATTGTGACCTCCAGCCGCGGTACTGGCACCTTGCATCTATGCCGAATGGGGTATTTGCCGGCCGCGCGCTTTACCGCCCGCGGGTTGCGCCTGCCGCGGCTGCACCCCACCGGCTCATCGACCAGCTCCCGCAGCAGTACCT
>JALGUI010000333.1 GCA_029820915.1 Candidatus Zipacnadia bacterium
GGAGCGGGCCGTTGAGTTGGGCTACGTGCAGCCCGATGGTCCTCAAGGCCCTCAACTGGCCGTAGCCGGTCGTACGGAGTTGACCAAGCTCGCGGAGGCCGGCAACGCACTCAGGGTTGCCTGCGTCACCTGCCTGGTGCAGCAGGTGGGATGTGACAAGGAACGTGCGGCTGAGTTGCTCAACGAGTTCGAGGATTACCTGCAGAGATGCAGCCACTCGAAACTCGATCGGTTCACAGTCAGCGGCCGGATCGACGCAGACGATGCCCCAGAGAGCGTGAAGAAGGTATCGAGAGTCGCGCTTCACGTTGAGGGAAGCCCGTTCCTCACGTTGAGGGAAGCCCGTTCCTGCGTCTGCTCTACGTTGAGTGCCTATGTGGGTTTCTCGACCAGCTTCGGCGCGACTGGATGGACAGACTCGCCGTGGACAAAGTCGTGATCGCTCTCGATACGAACATCCTGCTCGACCTAGCTACACCGCAGGGACGCCCGCGCGCAGACGCCGCGCGGCGCATCTGGCGACTGCTCTCGCGCCGCGTCGGACTGGGGAATGTGTCGATCTGCGTTACGCATCGGACAGTCAGCGAGTACCGGAGAGTGATGCTCCAAGGCTGGGACAGGGTAATCCCGCTGCATCTCAGGATGCTAAGGGGCGGGAACGTGACCCCGGGGGACATCGGGCGGTTGAAGTCCGTCGAGCGCGGTTTCCTGGAAAGCCAACAGGGAGCCAGTTTCGGGGACTTCCTAGAGACCAAGACGGGCGCTGTCCTGGGAGCGCTGCCAATCAGCGAAGGTCTCGAGGCAGTACCCGTGGACCTCATAGACGAGACTGACTACGTCGACGACGGCGAGGTCATCGGCTACGCAGCAGAGCTACCAGAGCGGTTGGGTGACCCAGATTGGTGTCGGGGCGTGGACGCCGATGAGCATGACGTGGCGCTGCTCCTGCTTGCGGATCGAGAGACCAGGTCATCCGAGGGACGTGTCCAGTGGATTGTCTGGACGCATCATAGCGACCTGTCTCGTCCCGCTGATGCCCTCGACCTGCGGGACGTGTTTGTCGCCTACGGTCCAAGGATCCACATCTTGGCTGAACCGCGGGCATTGCCGAGTACCATCCGCCAGACGTACGGTGACTACATGGCAGCGTCTCTATATCGACAGTCCGATGAGTGGGTATCGGCTACGCTTCGGCTGGTCTCACAGCGTCTATTGCGTTCCGTAGGTCGGCCAACGGGTGATCAGCCACCGAGCGAGGATGAGACAAGGGATCAGCTACCTTGGCCCGAAGCTGTCACGATCGACGAAACAGACGAGACGGTCGGAGACGACCAGGCCCCGGCATGGCTACCACTTGCACACGCGCGCGGCGTCGAGGTCGAGACATCGCTGCCATCGTCGCTTGTTGACGGCAGGACCAGTGAGTGGCTAGATCTAGCGCTCGACTTCAGCGACTGCCCCGGCGGCCACGGCGTCCCCCGGCCCCAGATCGAGACCCTGCGCGAGCCTCGCGCGATCCGCTGGGAGATCGGGGTCCATGCTGTGACCCACGCGGATCTGCCTTGGGCGATCGACCTTGGCCATGAGGATGTGACACCCTATCGAGTCCCTCAACTGCCCCTGGAGACGGAAGAAGGGGCGCTGGGCCTTCGAAGGCACCTCTCGGCGACGCGCTCCTTCGACGCCCTTGTAGTAGACCTAACGGACCTGCAAGCGCAGATGCAGCCCGTGCTCTGTGATGAGGCCGAGGGCATGATGGTCGATCCAGCTCTCGACGGGCCGGCTCTGGCGGCGCTCGTTCGGGGCCTAGCCATTACTGAGTCACTGCTGCTGAGCAGACTGCAGAACGCATCGGACCTTCAGGGCAGAGTCGTAATCCTGCACACTGGGTGGGCCCACGCTTACGCGAGGGGTGCTGCGGACGTATCCGGAGACGAGTACCAGTGCCGTCACCCGTGGGTCGTCCACCCTTGGCTGACACGGCAGGCCGCAAGCGCCCTGCGGAAGGCGGGGCCCATTGGCGTCGCGGTTGACTGCCCCATGATCGACTGCCCGCTGTACGTGGCTGCTGTGGTCGGGGCCAAACCGGCGATCCAGGAGGCACATCGCCTCCTGTGTGATCCCGGCCCCACTGAGAAGCCACAGGCTTCTCCGTTGTAGTGCTTCCTCCAGCGCTCCACCAGCACCTGCGCCTCCAGCAGCGTGTCGAAGATCTCTGCGTTCAGCAACTCGTCGCGCAGCTTGCCGTTGAACGACTCGACATAGCCGTTCTCCCGGCGGATCAGAGATCCGCAGGCTCCCCGGCTCGATGAACGGCAACCGCTGACGCGGTTGCTTGGGAGTTGCTGGCGCAACTCCATGCGTGCAAACGCTCAGCGTGCCCGGCCACTTGCGCACCCGCTTGGCTGTGAACTCGGCCAGTCCGTGGATCGAGCCAATGGCACCCACAAGTGACTTGTGGCGACGGCCTGGGTCGCTGAGGCCCTACGCAGAGCGGTCGCGCTCCCTGCGGCATGGGCCCTGATCCCACGGATGATCTGCGAGGCGAGGAGGCCCTCTGGTGTCCTCCACGCTGTCGGCGGGCGGCGGCAGACATACGTCGAGGCGCGCTGTCGCCATATGCACTCGGCTGGAGGTCCTGCCCTCCGCGACGCCGAATCCCCCCTCACTCGGGCCCGCCGCGCAGGCGGGACTGACCATGGGACTCCGGTGCGGCATCCGCAGCGGTGACACCGTTCCGGGGGTTATGGGGCCGTAGCATGGTCATAACTCGGCCCCTGATGTCACTCCACCGATGAGACCGAACGCCCGCCTGTGTAGTCTTCGGGACCCCGCACGTAGTTTCTCGCTCGTCCCAACTGCTCCGGCCCGACTTGGCCCTACAACGCCGCCTGTGGCACAGAACCCGGCCGATCCCGAGCAGTGAGTGGCGCGTGCGGCCATCGCCGTCACGAGTGCCAGCCGGGTCTGGCCACCGACGCCGCCTGTTTGCCCCGCCGTTTACAGCACCCAACTTCGCGGTCGCCCCACCGCGTCCGCAGGCTCGGTGAGGCCGGGGGCAGCCGGTGCCGAGTGGTTCTGCCCGCCGCGCAGGTAGCCCACCCCCCGCTCGAGCAGTGTCCGTACGTGTCGCGGATTCGAGGCGTGATTACGTCGGCCGTTTGGCCCTCAAAGCCATGCGGTCATCCGCATCCTGAGCGACGGTCAACCCAGCACCAGCCCGGGCCAGCGGTTCACCCAACTCAGGGAAACTGCACCATCCCGTCGGCGTGCACGGCCGCCACACCCCGCGCCGTCATGACGAAGCCAACGACTGCCGAACCGGTCGCCTCGGTCATCCCCAGCACCTCGCCGGTGGCGGCGTCGAGGCGGAACAGCCCGCCGTCGGCGGTCCCCGCCAGGACCTCCCCGCGGCCGTCGCCATCGCGATCCCCCGCCCACAGGCTGGAGACCTTCCGCCCGATCACTTGAGTCCAGCCAACAGCATGGATGTTCACATCGTCACGTGGGCTGCCCTCATGCAGGCCGGAGATCACGCCCATGTCGGTGCCACCGTAGACCCACGCCAGGTCCTCTCCGTCCGGCGTCCATGTGGCGAGAGCGGAGTAGCAGCCGGAACGGTAGAAAGCCGTCTCGCCGGCAAACTCGCCAGCACACCACTTCATGAAGATGTGGCTGTCGCCACCTTCGATCATCACCGGCGGACGGCCCTGCGCGGCGTGCGCCACCGCGATCGCCTGCGGCTGGACGATGCTCACCCCGTAGTGGCCCTGACCCTCGATGTAGCTCCAGTCACGCGGGATGATGCCGTTGCCCTCGTGGTCGTAGACGACAGCCATGTGGTAGGAGTCGATGTAGTACACCACGATTTCCTTGTTGCCGTCGCCGTTGACATCTACGACGTCGCCGCAAGTGAAGTCACCGCAGATCCTCCCGCGCGAGAGGCGCAGGTAGTGCTCCCACAGGATCGCTCCGC
>JALGUI010000334.1 GCA_029820915.1 Candidatus Zipacnadia bacterium
GCCACCTCGACGGCCGTGCGAACGTGCCCGATGGCCTCCTCGACCAGCCCGGCGGCGCGCTCGGGGGCCTCGTCCTCCCAGGTGCGCGCCAGGTCGCACAGCGCGGAGTTGAGGTTGATGAGCACGCCGAGCGACCTCGGGGCGCCCACCAGAAGTGAGCGCTGGATGTCGATCGCCCGCGCCAGCAGCTCGCGCGCATGCGCAGGGTCGGCGTGCACCACCGAGTGGCCCATGACCGCGAGCGCGTAGGACTTGCCGAACAGCGCCTCCTCATCGCCGGGCGCGAGCGCCAGCGCCTGCTCGAAGAGGGCGACCGCGCCCGCGAAGTCCCCCGCGTCGCCTGCCGTACGCGCACGGGCGACCAGCGCATCCGCCTTGACGGCCGCCCGCAGGCACGGGGCCGCGTCGCGCGTGGCGTAGAGTTCCGCCCGCGCGTCGCGCCGCGCGTTCTTCTCGAAGCGCTGCTTGCTCACGTAGGCGCGACCGGGGGCCGAGTAGCCGTCGGCGAGCCTGCGTGGCTCCCACCTGTCGCGATCCGGCATCTGCGCCACCTCGGCGGCGATGGTCATGGGAAGGTCTTTCTCAGTGCCTGCTGCTTCGCCTTGCCGTCACGCGCGCCCTGCCTCAGAGGCGACCGCCCACGCATCTTGACACGCGGTCGCCGGCATGGTAGTCTCTGCCTCGAAGTCCACAATTCATGCGAGCGGGCACACCTGGGAGACGCCGCGTGCGTCTCTCCCGGAAGACCGGTGCGAATCCGGCGCTGCCCCGCAACTGTGACCGGCGACGACGGCCGCACATGCCACGGACGGTCCCCGCGGACCATCTGGAAGGCGCGGCCCGAGGATGACCCGGAAGCCAGGAGACGAGCCCGCTCGCCTGATGCGTCCCTCCCCGAGGGCGGGAGGCGCGTCGCCGCAGACGACCAGGACCGCCCTCGGGCGGTCCGTTTGCGTTAACAGGCTCCTGCTTGCGCGCCATGCGCGGCGGGGCCGGAGCCGACGCTTCCTGCCCGCGGGGTCAACGCAGCCCAAGGAGGCAGCGCTGATGTCCACGTCATCCCGTGGTTTCACGCTCATCGAGCTGCTCGTAGTGATCGCGATCATCGCGATCCTGGCGGCGATCCTCTTCCCCGTCTTCGCCCGCGCCCGGGAGAAGGCGCGCCAGACACAGTGCGTGTCCAACCTCAAGCAGATCGCGCTCGGCTGGATGATGTACGCCGGCGACTACGACGAGACCGTGATGCCCGTGCAGGCGGGCTTCTACCCGGCCACGAACATGGTCTACTACTGGTGGGCGGGCTACGACTACGCCACGGGCACGCTCTACGCGGACCGGGGCCTGATCTACCCCTACATGAAGAACAGCCAGATCAACGCCTGCCCGAGCTTCCGCAACGAGCTGCGCGGCGAGCTGGGGCAGACCGGCTACGCCTACAACTACGCCTACCTCTCCCCCATCGACTGGTGGACCTCGCAGGTATCGCCGGTGTCGCTGGCGTCGATCGGCAGCCCGTCAGAGACCGTGACCTTCGCCGACTCCGCGCGCATCAACACCTGGTCCTACGCCACGCCGACGGTGGAGGCCAACGCCTACCTCGACCCGCCCTCCTACGACAGCCCCGGCTTCCACGCCCGCCACAATGGCGTGGGCAACGTTGCCTGGGCCGACGGGCACGTGAAGGCTCACACCCCCACCTACCGCACCGGCACCTTCGGCTGGGGCGGCTGCTACGACTCGCAGGACTTCCGCGACAATCAGATCGGCGACATCGACGAGGATGGCAGCCTGCTGACCGACGAACTGTATGATCTGCAGTGAACGGCGGGCAAGGGGGAATGGGCAATGGGCAATGGGGGACGGCGAACGGCACGACGGCAACGATGCGCCTGTCACTTCCCGTGGCGCAGGCCTCCAGCATGCGAGCCGTCGGCTTGTGACTGATGACCGGCGACTGGCGCCCGGTCAATGCGAGCGGGCCACCGATCACCCGGTGGCCCGTGTCGTTGCTGGCCGCTGGTAGCTGAAAGCTGGTAGCTGGCCGCTACCCGTGGACGTCCTTCGTCGCCCTCGGCTGCGCGCCGGCGCTGTCCATGTCGCGCACGGCCGAGGGGCTGCTGGTGCGTCGGCCCGAGAGGGGCGCAGTACCCACGGATTCGAGATCGCCGGTCGAATCGTAGACCCAGTTCGTCGCGGTGCCATCCACGCGGTTACGGTCGAACTCGACGCGCAGATCCATCACATCTCTGTTGCCCCGGTCCATCTCCGCCATGTCCTCGCAGACCACCCGATTGCCGCTGCGATCGTACTCCCCGCGCCACGCCCACAGTGCGTCCTGGCCGTCATAGCCCGACAGGTAGATCAGGCCCTCGGCCGTGTCCACCTCGATGAGGCCATCGTTGAGCGTCCAGGTGCTGCCGTCCCCATAGCGGAACTGTAAGTCGCCCACGTCCCAGAAGCCATCGATACTGGTGAGCCAGAAACTGCCATCACAGCCGGCGAAGAGCACCAGCGCGATCACTGCCATTGCCAGCCACCATCGTGCTGCCCGCATCATACCCGCCTCCAGGATCCGCCTGTGTCCCGCTCCCGCACACAGGATCGGTCGTCTGCTCCGCGACGGTCACTTCCGCATGGGCCGCCCGCACTCCTCTTCGCGCAGGAGGCCATCCGCGTTACGCGCGCAGGAGCCTCGGCGGCGTCGGCGAACCTGCCCGCGCACACCAGCCGCCATCCGGAGGTGACAGGTCGGCCCGCGCGGCGCGACCGCCATCCATGCAGTGGATCGACTTCCCCGATGATCGCTTCGTCGTCAACGGCCTGGCGTGGTGGGACGAGACCCGCCCCAGGCTCATCCGCCTGCCCGAGCGCTACCGCGAGCGCGTGCCGCAGTCGGTCTGGGGCCTCGCGCAGAGCCCCAGCGGCGGGCGCATCCGCTTCCGCACCGACACGGCCGCGCTGGGCATCCGCGCGCGCTTCCCGCACCTCGGGCACATGAACAACATGCCGCGCACCGGGCAGCTCGGCATCGACCTGTGGGTGGATGGCGAGTTCTGGCGGCCCGTCTTCCCGACCGCCGAGGAGCCCGACCTCGAGGCCGTCTGCTTCGAGGGCCACGAGCGCAGGCCGCGCGAGATCTGCATGTACACGGGGCTCTACGGGCCGGTGCAGGTGCAGGCGATCGGCCTGAGCGAGGGTGCGAGCATCGAGCCGCCGACGCCGTTCGCGGTCGAGAAGCCGGTGGTCTACTACGGCTCATCGATTACCCAGGGCGGCTGCGCGACGCGCGCGGGGATGAGTTACCAGGCGATCGTGAGCCGGCGGCTGAACCTCGACTTCGTGAACCTCGGGTTCTCGGGCGCGGGGCGGGGCGAGCCGGAGCTGGCGGAGGCGGTGGCGGAGATCGACGCGAGCTGCTTCGTGATGGACTGGTGCCAGAACTGCGCGACGCTGGAGGAGCTGGCGGAGCGCTACGAGCCCTTCCTGGCGATCATCCGCGAGGCGCACCCGCAGACGCCGATCATCTGCATCACCGCGATCTTCTCGACGAGTGAGGTGCTGAGCGCGGAGGCGCGGCAGCCGGCGATGCGCGAGATCATCCGCGAGGCGGTCGAGGCGCGGCAGGCGCTGGGCGACGGCAACATCGTGCTGGTGGAGGGCTACGACCTGCTGGGGCCGTTCGATCGCGACGGGCTGGTGGACCAGACTCACCCGAACGACATCGGCTTCA
>JALGUI010000335.1 GCA_029820915.1 Candidatus Zipacnadia bacterium
TCCATCAGGTGCAGGCGCAGGCGTAGCCTCTGTGCCCTCAGGTCGAGGTCCTCGAATACGTTCCAGCCGTCCACGACCTCGTCGAGTACCGCGATGGGCTCGTCGCCCTCGGCGGGCAGCAGCTCGCTGCGCCGGGTGCCGTGCGCGCGCCGCGACGGATCGTTGCTCGCCTTGATGGCGAGGCGCTCGATGCGGTAGATGTCCTGCAGGTCGATGAGCAGCTCGCCGGCGGGCCGGCGCTCCCAGTAGGCGTAGCTGCACGGCTGCCGGCTGTAGTCGTAGCCCTCGTCGCCATTGGTAAGCGCGCCCTGCGTGAACGGGATGGGGCCTTCGAGGTCCACGTCGCCGGTCATGGGCGCGTCGGGCAGGTAGCTGCCGCCGGTGCGGATGACCAGCGCCGCGCTCGGCTCGCGGCCCTCGTGGCCGACGCCGTTCTCGGTCAGCAGCCGCCCGACCTCGGCCAGGTCCTCCAGGTCGCCCCACGGCAGCGCCTCGTGGTCCTGTGCGCAGGCCATGCCAGACACTCCGATGATCGCGATCAGCGCCGGCATGGCCCTCATGGTCGGTCTCCCTGGGGGGATCGGTGCGCCGACAGCCCCGCACCGCGCCACTTCGCGCCCGGCCGCGCCCACTCCTGCACGCACACAGGAGGCCACTGCGCCTCGAAGGCGAAATCGCCATGCGTCCCCGCAGCACCCGAAGCGAAGGGAGGCCGGCAGGATGACCGGGCGGTGGCCGAGGTCGGTCGTTCTGGCCGTGATGATTATGGCGGCGCTGCCGGCGGCGGCCCAGAACCCCGACGACATCATCAACTTCGTCGCGATCGGCGACCCGCACACGTACACCGGGAACCTGGTGAACCTGCCGCAGGTCGTCGAGCGCATCAACGCGCTGGCGATCCAGCCGGACTTCGTTATCAGCATGGGTGATAACATCGCCGGGCACGAGGACCACGACGTGCTCGCCGACGCCCGCGCCTACCACGAGCAGGTCTCCCGCCTCACCGCGCCTCACTACTACGTCATCGGCAACCACGAGTGTATTCCCATCGAGGTCTACGGCCTCATGACCTGGGAGCAGCTTCTGGGCGCATGGGAGATGGACTCGCGCTGGTACAGCTTCGACTGCAAGGGTTTCCACGTCGTCGTGCTCGACGGCTGGATCGCACTGGGCAGTGAGGCCTTCGCCGAGGTGTTCGCGGCCGAGCAGCAGTGGCTGTTGAGCGACCTGGCGGCGACCGACCTGCCGACCATCGTCTTCATCCACCAGGCCATCGGCTTCCAGCAGCCCGACTGCCCGGACTGGATCACGACCGACAACCGCAAGTTCTGGCCGCCGGGCAACTTCTTCGAGCAGACCATCATGGCGCACGCCGACCGGGTCGTGGGTGTGTTCTCGGGGCACAAGCACAAGAGCCTGTGGAAGAGCTGGGGCGGCGTGGTCTTCCACCAGATCGGGGCCTCGTTCATGCACGACGGGCAGTTCGCGCAGGTGTTCATCGACCGGACCACACGCCGCTTCTTCGTCCTCGGCCATCCCGAGCGCGCCGAGCGCGACGCCGCATGGGAGATCCAGCAGACCTACGGGGATCGGTCGCTCATGGAGGCCCTGAGGCCCGGCGTGCCGTAGACGACGCAGAAGCACAGGCTGACCCCCTTGCGCGCGGACGACGCGGGGCGACGGTCGCTATTCCCGGAACTGCCACGAGTCGGTCCGCCACGTGTCGCCGTCCGGGAGCACGCAGACCAGGTCGCCCGGCTCGCCGCCGGAGGCGTTGGTGACGACCCAGCCGAGCACGTCGCGCGGCCCGTCAACGGTCAGCGCCTCACGCAGCTCACCGGCGTCGAGCGCGAAGAAGACGAAGCGGCCGTCTGTGCGCCGGACGACGAGTTCCTACTCCCGACCTCCGAGCCAGTGCGTGGCCTCCAGCCGGTCCTCGACCTCCGGCAGGTCCAGGCTCGGCGCCATGCCCTCCATCCCGAAGCCCTCGAAGTGATACGCCGTGAGCAGCCGTCCGCCATCTTCAGCGACCTCCAGCGCGGCGATCTCGCCCTCTCCGGTGCCGGTCAGGTCGCAGAAGGTGGCGTCGCGGAAGGGATGCGCGAACGAGGTGCCGCGCCAGCGCGGGTCGAGGTGGGGGAGACCGTCCTGGCCCTCGGCCACGCGGTAGATCCACGGCCGGCGGCGCATCACGTCGTCGAAGGGCGCCTTGTTGTAAATGAACACCAGCAGGCTCTCCTCGCCCGCGAACCGGCCCGCACGGATGCGCCAGGGGTTCACGTCCGCGGGCAGCTCCGACCCGCCGACGACGTAGTCGGAACCCTCAAACCACGCCAGCCGCAGCTCGCCGCCCATCAGCCAGGGCGGCGGCTCGCCGCCGTCAGCCGCGGCGGGCGCGTCGGTCGCGCCGCCGGTGAGGAGCACCGACACTGTCCACGGCGGGCGGTCTTCGAACCGGTCGAGCACAACTGCCGCCCGCACCAGCGGGAGTTCACCGCGCACCGCCACCGGCCCGTCGGCGACGAGCATCGCGCCGCAGCGGTCCACGCCCTCCTCGTGGAACACGAGCAGGCCGAAGAACGAACCCTCCAGGTCAGGGCTGGGGCCAAGAGCGGTGATGGGGCTCGCGACCGTGAACGGGTCCGCGTGGCTGATCTCCAGCGTCCGAGGGTCGGTTGGTGATCGCCACCCGGCATTGCCCCCCGCAGATGGCCGAATCACTACCTCCATCGGCCAGCGGTCGAACTCAAGGCGTTCCGCGCAGCCGCCCGGCACCAGCGCCGCCACCGCCGCGAGCAGCGTACACGCAAGCGGCCGCGGGCTCCGGTGGGAGCGGCCGCGGCCGCGTCGGTGTCGGCTCGGGCTATTCCTGCGCGCTGTCGTCATCGGCGGCGGGCTCCGCCCCCGCCGGAGGCTCTGAGTCGGCGGCGGCCGCGACGCCCGGGTCGGGATCGAGCGGGGGCGGCTCGGACACCTGGTCGAGGCCGACCCAGTAGCGCAGCACGGCGACGACGCCGCGCACGTCATCGACCCAGCGCGCACCGGTGTCGCTCAGCCACGCGCTGACACGGTCGCCGATGGCCTGCGGGGGCAGGGCTTGGCGCCGAGGCTCCTCGGCCTCGACGGTGATCCAGATCTCCCCCGGCGGCCCCACGCCGAACTGCCGCTTGGCCTCAAGGTCGAGGCCCTCTTGGGTGCGCGCGTAGCGCACCTGGCGCTCGAGCATCTCCACGCGCTCGCGCCGCAGCGCGATCTCCTCCTGGCGCTCGAGCACCTGCACAGAGGTGCACCAGCCGCGCACGAGCACCATGATCGAGCGGGGGCCCCACGCGATGGCGGCGAAGGTCAGTACGCCGATGAGCAGCCAGCGACGGCGCACGGAGCGCCGGCACTGCAACCACTGCTCGTGCGACGAATCCTGGTGCGGTGACGCCACTGCCGCCCAACTCCCCGGCGGTGTCCTGCCTGTGGCATTGCTGCAAGCCGGCCCAGTATACCACGAGTTGGCCGGAACGCAAAACACTCGCGCCAGATGGCCGCGGGAGCGACGCTCGCAGGCGGCTACTTGCCGGCCAGGCTGTAGCAGGCGCCCAGGCCCGGGTACTCGGCCATGTCGCCCAGCATCTCCTCGATACGCAGGAGCTGGTTGTACTTGGCCACGCGGTCGGTGCGCGAGGGCGCGCCGGTCTTGATCTGCCCGGCGTTGGCGCCCACTACGATGTC
>JALGUI010000336.1 GCA_029820915.1 Candidatus Zipacnadia bacterium
GGGTAGCCGGGGGGCGGTCGCTCTGCTTGGGGTAGCCGGAGAGCCGGCTGCCGATCACCCACGGGCGGGACCGGCCTCCGCGTAACCGCGCGCGATGGGAGTCGTACGGAGGGGCCGCTCGTCGCGCCAGGCGTGGCGCGAGGAGTGACATCTGCGCGGCGTTGCCGCGCAGATGTCAGGTTCCCTCTCGGCCCGCCGTTGGGCGCCATATCCACGAACGGCTGGGCTGGCATGGAAGCTGAGCCGGCTGACGCCGGCTCACCCTCGTGCCGGTCCCGTCCCGGCCATGGGCGGGAGCGGGATCGGGCCCTCGGGCAGCCCCTCCGTACGGCAACGGCACTCACCGATGGCGCCGCGAGCCCTCGAGCAATGCCTCAGCAGTCCGCGGCCGGGATTGAGATGCAGGGCCCGGCCCTCCGGTCAGGCTGCGGCTGGAGCCCCGGCCAGCGACAGGGCGCCTACCGCGGCTCCAGCCGCACCAGCACGAAGCTCGCCGGGCGCAGGCGCACCGCGATGCTCCCGTCCTCGAGCGGCAACTCACGGTCGGTCAGGGCGTTGTAGACGCGCACGTTGCCCCCGAGGCCCATCTGCGCGAGGTCCACGGCGACCGCGCACTCGGTGACCTCGTGCCGCAGGTTGCCCACGATCAGGAACGCGCCCTCGCCCTCGCGCAGGTAGAGGCTCACCTTCACCTCATCATCGTCGGCGCGGGCCAGGCCCGACTCCTCGGCGCGGTAGTACGGGATCCACTGCGCCTCGCGGTAGCCGAAGGCGTCGTACGTCTGCCACAAGTTTATGGTCTTGCGCAGCATGTCGTTGCGGCCGAGCGGGCCCTCGACCCAGACCGAGGTGCCGTGCAGCAGCGCGTAGGTGTAGTACATGGCCTCGTAGGTGTGCGAATCGGCGCCCAGCAGGATGGGCCAGATGCCCCACTGCGTCCCCTGCCAGCGCACCCGGCACTTGAGCAGGTCCTCGTAGTGCTCGTGCTCGCCGGTGTAGTACACATCGGTGAAGGACATGGTCGGGATGAAGATGCCGTAGGAGACGTGGTTGACCAGGTAGCCCTCCGGGTTGTTGGCGTGGATGATGCGGTACATGCGTCTGAGGTAGTCGCGCGTCCCGAACACCGGGTAGGTCGGGCGCAGCGTGCCCTCGTCGTCGTAGTAGCCGCAGCCGTGATGCGTGTTGCGGCACGGGTACACGTGCCCGTTACCGTCGGTGTAGCAGCCGTCGAAGCCCTGCTCCTCGACCAGCCAGCGCGTGCCCTCGGCGAGGTAGTCGGCGTAGCCGCGCGAGTTGCCGCAGCAGTCGAGGTAGGTGTGCCCCTGCGGCGGCTCACCCGGCTGGCAGGAGACGGGCTCGCGGCGCCACTCGTAGCCGAACTGGCGGCTCCAGCGCGTGGGCGCCCCAATGCCCATGTACCCCATGTAGGTGGACGTGCGCACGCCCGCCTCGTCGAAAGCCGCGTTCATGCGCGGCAGGTCGATGCCCTCCGGCTCGGTGAACAGCGGCAGCGGCCAGCCGAGCGCGTCGCGCTGGTCCGGCGGCAGCCACGACCACAGGTTGTACCCATCCACGCCCCACTCGCGCAGCATCTCCGAGCACGGGCGCGCCCCCACCACGCCCACCTGCAGCCCCGCGCCGAAGACGCCATCGACGAACTCGCAGCCGATGCTCGGGAGCCCGCCCAGTCGGTCGCCGGGTGCCGCCATCACCGCCGGCCGGGTTTCGGCGTCCTCGCCATCGGGGCGGAAGCGGTCGTCAAGGTGGTCGAGCAGCAGCGTGGCCTCGTCGGGCGCGAACGGCTCGGTCGCCACGTCGTAGCTGTCGCCGGTATAGCGGACCGAGCTCGACACGCGCACTTCGTCCACGTCGAACCAGGTCCAGCCGCGCCAGCCGTGCGCCGACCCGAGCACAAGCCGCAGCTTCTCCGGCGAGGCGGCCATCTGCTCGGCGCCGGGCAGCGGACCGTCGGCCGACCCGAGCAGGCGCCCGTTGCAGTAGAGCGCGATGCGCTCGCCCCAGGTGATCGCGACGTGGGCGTAGCCCTCCATGGGCACGCCCGCGTCCGTGGCGCCGATCTGCAGTTCGCCCTCAGGCCGGGCGACGGTGAGCTGCAGGCGGTCCTGCGAGAGGTCCCAGTTGAGCACCATCGAGCCGCCGTCACCGTAGATGCCGGCGATGGGTCTGGGCCCGCCGCCGCCCATGCCGCCGGCCGAGAGCCAGAACTCAAGCGTGCCCTGCGCCGGATCGACGTTGCCTGCGGCCGGATACTCCAGGCGCTCGGAGTGGTAGATCCCGCTCTTCTCCGGGTCGTACAGCTCGTACGGGTTGTTGAGCGCGCCGAAGCGGTAGTACCAAGGGTCGCCGGAGGGCACCCGCTTCACCGGCGTGGCCATCAGCCCGAAGGTGATCGTGATCGGCTCGGTGATGGTCAGCGGCTCGCGGACGATGTTGGCGCGGATGCTGACCGTGTCGCCGTCCGGGATGACCTCAAGCATGGCCTCGTCATCGAGCGGCTTCCAGTGCTGATCACTCTCGGCGAACCACGCGAAGCCCAGGTCATCGTTGCCCACCCACACCTGCGGGATGAAGGTGCTCTGCCAGGTCTCGTCGCCGATGACCTGCGCCTTCGCGAAGCGCCCGTTCGAGGGCAGCAGGAACTGCGCGAACTCCCGTCGGATGGGGATGTCGAGCACCAGCCCGTCGATGGTCGCCTGGTCCCGCGCGTCGATGGTCAGGTCATAGCGCTGCATGCCGTCGAACTCGGTGGTGACCTGCCAGTGGATCGCCAGGGGGCCGGTCGCGACCGCGGCCTCCCGCACCGCACGATCGTCCCGGGCATCGGTGACTGACGGCTGCATGTCGATCAGGTCGATCTCGGTGCCTCCCACGGTCGCCGTCATTGTGACGGGCCCCGCGAGCAACTCCTGGCCCTGGTTCACGATCTGCTCGGGCATGACGCGAGAGCCGCACCTGTACTCACGGCCCCAAACGCGGGTCGTTCCCCCCTCGACCTCCACCGGCGTCCAGGGCACCGGCACCGTGTTGTCCATGCCCGCCTCGGACATCCAGAACCTCGGCCTGTCGAACTGCTCCCAGCCCGCCGCGGCCTCTGCCAGGACATCGCCGGCGGGGGAGACGACGGTCGCCCGGACCTCGTATTGGCCGGGATCGACCCCTGTGATGTCGATGGCGCCACGGCCGACATCGCGATCGAACTGAGCTATCTCGCAGGCCCCGACCTCGCGCTCGCCCGCGACCAGCGTGGCACGCACGACCGACCCCTCGGGCAGGTCCTCCATCCCGCCGACGCCGGCGGTCACCCACAGCTTGCCCTCGTAGGGGTAGCCGGCGATCGCGATGTCGAAGGGCTTGTCCACCGAGAAGGGCAGGCGCTGGTAGCCCATCGTTCCCTCGCTGCTCGCGGCGGCGAGCGTCAGGACGTAGTCGCCGGTGACGATAGGCGGCGGCTCGAAGACGAAGGCCTTGGCGTCCACCAGTTCCTTCTCGGCCTCAGCGACGGTGGCGGCGGTGCCGTCCACCAGGCTCGCGGTCACGGTGACGGGCGGGTCGAAGGCGCGCCCGACCAGGTCCAGCCGGGCGCGCGGCCGGCCGTCGCTCAGGCCCGAGAGTTCGGTCAGGCGCATGGCGCGGTCATCGGCGCGGAAGACCATCTCGCCGAAGTTCGACGTGCGGTGGAAGTTGCCGGGCGTCGCGGCAGAAGTTCACGCGCCAGCTCTCGCCGTCCTCAGGCGTCGAGCGGCCCTCCAGCTCCGCCCAGGGGATGGCGGCCTCCATGACCCAGCGGCCGTCGCCCCTGCTGGTGGCGACCGTCCAGTCCGGATCGAACTCGATGTCATCGGCCCGGCGGCCGTTCTGTTCGAACAACCGCGTGTCGAAGCGCGTGCCGATGCAGTTGGCGACGAGCTGGTAGTAGGGAAAGGTACCGGGGCCCGGCTGCAGGAGGATGTCCACGGCGTCCTCCTGGTAGACGGCCGAGTCGCGATCGGTGAAGGCGCCCTCCAGCGGGCGATGTTCCGGGTCGGTACACTCGAAGGCGACGTACAGGTTCCGCTCATCGTGGGCCACGAACACGGTGCTCTGATCGGTCACCAGCCGGTTGTCATTGAGGCCGACGAAGCCCGTGGCCGCCCCCGCGCCGTCCCACTCACCGTCCGCCAGCGCGCCGTCGATCTCCGGCGGCGACGCGACGCGCGGGCAGGTGATCAGCGGGTAGGGCGGCACCTGCTCGCCGCCGGGCCCGAGTATGCGCAGCTCATCGACCGCGAACTCGCTCTCCACGTCGCCGGCACGGATGCGGCTGCCCAGGTAGATCTGTGACTGCGCCAGGTCCACGCTCATGGGGCCGAACAGGCCGATCCAGTCCTTGGCTCCGCGGCGCTCGCCATCCATCCACAGTTCAAGCTGCCGTCCCCAGCGCACCTCGACGTGGTGCCATTCCCCCTCGTGCCACGGTGATGGCGTGCCGACGTAGGCCGCGAGCTGGCGCCGCTGGTCCCACACGCCGACGCACAGGTTCTTGAGGGTGGAGTAGATGCTGAAGATCGCGGCGCCGGGCGGGTCCACGTGCAGGAAGAGCTGATTGCGGTAGCGGCTCTCGACCTCCGACGGGTGGATGGGCTCGTAGCCCATGCGCACCCAGAACTCCACCGAGCCCGCCGTGACGTCGATGTTGCCGGGCACGGGGTAGTGCATGGCCGTCATGCCGTGGAACTGATAGGCCATGCCGAAGCGACCCTCGATGAACTCGCCGGGCGGCCCCTCGGGAGCCCCGGCCATGGGGCGTCCGCCGACGAAGTCGTCCGCAGCCGTGATGACCTCCGGCGAGGTCATCAGCTTCCCGTCGGGCACGAAGGGCGTATCGAAGTGGTCGAGCAGCAGCGTGCGCTCGGTGGGCTCGTACGGGTCCGCCGGCTGCGTCCGGGCGGCAGGGAGCGCGACCAGCACGAACACGATGATAAGCATGGCCGTGCGGTGCATGCGCATTGTGGGCCTCCAGGTTCGGCTGTACGGGCTATTGCGGCTCAGCGAAAAGCCGCACACCTTCCACGAAATCGGCCGTCTCGGCCAGCTTCCAGTTCGTGCCGCCATCGCGCGAGACCAGCACCGCGCGGTGGTGGTAGCGGTCGGGGAACTGCCCCTGGTAGGTCTCATCGCTCGTCCAGTAGCTGTAGGACAGATACAGCGCGCCCAGCCGGTCCACGGTCAGCTTGTGGTAGTAGATCGAGTAGCCCGGCACCGCCGGTACCACCACCGCCTCGGCGTCGCCCCAGGGGCCATCCTTCGGCCTGTGCTGGACCGACAGCGCGGCGTAGTTGACTCCGCCGTGGTAGGGGTCCACGCCCTGGCGCCACTGGCGGAAGGCGGTGTGCAGCGTGTCATTCTGGTCGCACACCAGTGAGATGTAGGTCTGGCGGCCGACGCCATCCTCGTCGGTGTCGTCGGAGACGTAGCCGGTGTGCAGGATCGGCTCCGCCTCGGTCCAGCCCGAGTAGGCGTCGTTCGGCTGCAATGACCGCGCATACTGGAAGGTGTCGCCGTGCGAGCCGATCAGCACGTGCAGATAGCCCTCGCTGTCCATGGTGATGGCCGGAACGTTGTGCACGTCGTTGACCGGCGGGCCGTACCCGAGCAACACCTTGTCGCCGACCTCGCCGGTGGCGTGATCGTAGGTCGCCACGTAGGACGGCACGCCGCGCTCATCGGCGTTGGATCCGTCCGGCTCCCCTGAGATCTCGCCCCAGACGATGTGCGTCCTGCCGTCGCGCGTCACGGTGGACGCCGGTCCGCCGGAGTGCTGGCAGGAGCCCACGCAGTTCTCGGCCACCTTGACCGGCTCGCCCATCACGAGCCGGTCACCGTCGCGCTCGGGCATGAAGAGCAGCAGATCGTTGTAGCTGCCGAAGCGCGCGGGATGGGCGCCGGTCGGGACGTAGCACAGCACCGGCGGCGGGATGTCCAGCGCGTTATGGCCGGTGAACTGCTCGATGTCGAAGGCGGCGCCCGGCAGGTCATGCACCTGCCAGCTCTCGCCTTCGTCGGGCGAGAACAGCAGCACCGCCGGGCGTTCGGCGCCCGCCACCAGACGCAGCATCGTGTACATGCCGCCCTCGCCGTCGAAGGCGACCTTGGCGCCCAGGAAGCCTCCGCCGCCGTAGCTGGTGCTGTAGTCCGGGTGGGCCTCGCGGATGGCGTCAAGGAAGCCGCGCTCGATCCACTGCCCGTCATCACCGAGCACGAAGACGCCGCTGGAGCCGTACATGCTCTGCGTGCGCTGGCGGATGACCGGATAGGCCTCGTTGCGCATATAGTCGGGCGCATAGCCGAACTGGTAGTCCTCGTGCTCGTAGGGTTGGAGCACGATGGGCGTGTCGATGGGCATGGAGACAGGGCTGTCTCCGATACGGACCGCCAGGCCGCTGCTCGCCATCGCCGCGGGCTCGCCGACCGCGCGGGCGGTGACGCCGACATAGTACTCGTCGCCCTCGCGCCCCCC
>JALGUI010000337.1 GCA_029820915.1 Candidatus Zipacnadia bacterium
TCATCCTGCCGAGGTACAACGACTGACGACAACGACAGTTCAACAGGATACGCCGGCTTCGCCGGCTACAGGATGCCCGCCCTTCGGGCGGGACAGGATGACGGCAACGGCAGGCCAGGATGACGGCAACGGCAGGACAGGATCACGGCAACGGCAGCGCAGGATCACGGCAACGGCAGGGCAGGATCACGGCAACGGCAGGGCAGGATCACGGCAACGGCAGGGCAGGATGACGGCAACGGCAGGCCGGCATCACGGCAACGGCGGCTCAGGTGAACGGTAACGCCTTGCGCTCGTGCGTCTGCGATGCCGTTTCGTAGGATAGGCTTCCCAGCCTGTCCGCTGTTGCCGTCGCCGGTCCCGATCTCCGCCCACAGACGACCCCGCGGGCGAGGCGCCCGGAGGACCGCTACGCGGTCTTGACTGCGGGGGTCGCTGCGCGAACGCCCGTGGCACCGAACGACAACAGCGACCGAAGACGGCTTGGGAACAGGCCGGAGGGCTGATACCATGCTCGACGTTCGTGGACCCGAACTGCTCATGCTGATGGGCGCGGCGTGCCTGCTCCTCCCGAGCGGGCGAGCGTATCCCCAGGGCCATCCCGTCCTCGACCACGGCGTCGATCCCGCGCGGGCGGACGGTTACCAGAGCACCGTCGCCACGGTCATGGCCATGCACGAGGACGAGATGCTCTCGTTCGTGCCTGATCGGCCCTTCGTGCGCTTCTGCTACTGCCCCAACTGCCACGGTGGCTCGCAGGGCTCGGACGTCTACGAGTGGAGCGTCGAGCGGCCCGACGAGCTGCGCTGCAGGTACTGCGGCACCGTCTACCCGAGCGACCAGTTCCCCCAGAATCAGACGATCACCGGCCAGAACGCGCTCGGCGAGACGATCACTTACTGCTACCACCAGGATCGCGAGCGCCCCGACCTGCGCATCTTCATCGACGGCCACATCCTCATGTACAAGCGCGAGTGGATCACCGGCCGGCTGTCCGCCCTCGGTCGCGCCTGGCTGGCGACCGGCAAGCCGGAGTACGCCCGGCGCGCGGTGCTGATCCTCGACCGCCTCGCGCAGGTCTACCCGCGCTACCCGGTCATGCGCCAGTGGATCACCACCTTCGACTTCGCCCAGTCCCAGCAGCCGCCCTACCCATCGGCCGGGGGGAAGTGGGGCCGGTGGATGGCGAGTGAGCTGCCCGCGGGCATCGTCGAGGCCTGGGACATGGTCCATGACAGCCCGGCGGTCGATGAGCTGTCCGCCGAGCGCGGCTATGACGTGCGCGAGCGCATCGAGCGCGACTTCTTTCGCTCGGCCTTCAACTATATCGACACCTTCGACCGGCATGACCACAACATGGCGCCGTTCTACCTGCGGACGGCGATCCACATGGGTCGCGTCCTGGGCGAGCCGCATTACGTGCACTGGGCGCACTACTGGCTGATGGAGATCCTGCACGGCGGCTGCTTCTACGACGGCGCGTGGAACGAGGCGCCCTCCTACCACTACCAGGTGATGGGCGGGCTGAAGACCGCGTTCGCCAGTCTGCTCGGCTACTCCGACCCGGAGGGCTACCTGGACGAGGCGGACGGCACGCGCTTCGACGACCTCTCGGTCGAGGACGACCTGCCGTTCTTCGCGAGGGCGCGGGACGCCTTCGCCGCGGTCGCGCTGCCCGACGGCACCTCCGCGACGGTCCACGATACCTGGCCGAACCAGCGTCGCCACCAGCCTACGGAGACCGCCGCGTGCGGCATCCTGCCCGGCTATGGCCACGCCTCGCTGGGCGGCGGCACCGGCGCGCACCAGATGGTCGCGCAGCTTCACTTCTCCGGTGGCTACGGCCACTCGCATCTCGATTGCCTCAACCTCTCGCTCTACGCCAAGGAGCGCGAGATGCTGTGCGACCTGGGCTACACGCACACGCGCGTCCGCCACTGGACGGTCTGCACCATCGGCCACAACCTCATCGCCATCGACCGCCAGGATCAGGCCCGCGCGAACTCCGAGGGCGACCTGCTGCGCTACTTCCCCGACGTGGCGGGCGTGTCGATGGTCGAGGCCGATGGCAGGCGCGCCTATGCGAGCATCGATGGCCTGGAGACCTACCGTCGGATGCTGGTGCTGGTGCCCATCTCCGCCGAGGACGCCTACGTGGTGGACCTGTTCGCGGTGAGGGGCGGGCGGCAGCACGACTGGCTGCTGCACGGCGACGCCGATGAGAACATGACCGCGACCTGCAGCATCGACCTGCCCCGGGCGCTGGATGACCTGCTCGAAGAGGGCGAGGCGTGGCAGGAGCCGCGCACCGAACAGTCGCGCTTCATCCCATGGGGCGCTATCCGCGAGGTGCGCGCCGGCGCGGCCGGGGGCGAGGTGGTGACGGAGTTCCGCTACGCCGCCGACCCCGACACCGGGGTGGCGATTCACGCGCCGGGCCTGGCCGGCGCCGAGGTGCTGCTGGGCCGCAGCCTGTCGGTGCGGCGGGCCGAGCGCGACTCGCTGCAGGCCTCCGAGTTCTGGATGCCGCAGCTCGTGCTGCGCCGGACGGGCACGGGCGACGAGCCGCTGGAGTCGTTGTTCGCCATCGTCGAGGCGCCCTTCTCCGGGCCACCGGCGGTCGAGCGAGTGAGCCGGGTCGAGGTCGAACCGGCGGATGGCGCGGTCGCGCTCCGGGTGCGGCACGGCGAGACGGTGGACACAATCGTGGCGACGCTCGACGAGCCGCCCTACCCAGCGCTGACCGCCGGCAGCGTGACGATGACCGGCCGGCTCGGCATCGTGCGCGAGCAGGACGGCGAGGTCACCGGAATGTGGCTGTTCGAGGGCGCTCAGCTTCGTTGCGGCGACGCCTCGCTCACCGCCGAGGCCGCACGCCTGGAAGGCACGATCACCGGCGCGTTGCGCATCGCAGACGGGGCGGACGCGGACGGCTTCATCACCGATGCAGACCTGCCCGAGGGGACGGAGCTTCGGGGCCGCTGGATGATCGTCACACACGGCGACGGCCACACGCACGGCTACGAGATCGACCGGGTGGAGCGCCACGACGGCGGCAGCCTGATCGTGCCGGCCGGCGACCATGGCCTGCGCATCGACGGCGACACGACCACGGAGGTCTTCTTCCCGCGCCGCGAGTTCACCGGCGCAAACCGCTTCTCGATCCCGCTCGCGGCAGCCATGATCGAGCAGTAGCCGACAACAGCGCCGCGGGCCGCGGCTATCCGCGGCCCGCGCGCGGTCCGGATTGCCGGTAGCACCGGCAGAGCGGGCTACTGCGCCGCCGGGTTCTTCCAGCGAACGGGCAGGGTTCGGCCGGTGGTGTCGAAGATCACGGCGAAGCCGTTGTTGGTATCGGTCGGGCCACCGGCGCCGGAGACCGCCATCAGCGGCCTGCCCTCCCGAACCTGGCCGCTCGGACTGCCGGCCACCGGTGCGTCCGCGACGGCAACGAGCATCCCCCGGAACGCACCGACAATCGCCTCGATGACGAAGTCAAGCTCCTCATACGCGCCCGCTGCGATGGTCCCCGTCGTCTTGGTCAGGACCAGCACGGGGTTGGGTCCGCTGAGCACGTTCTGCGAGTAGATCAGCGCCAGCTCAGAGGGGCCGGCGGCACCGTTGCTGCGGTTGCGCACCCGTACGCTGATCCTCACTTGGGTGAACTCGCCCGAGGTCTGTTCACGCAGGATGATCTCCTGGATGATCAGGTCTGGGCCCCTGAGCTGCATGAGTACCGGAGCGGCATCGGCGTGGGGCGTGGCGATCCCGAGAAAGGCCAGGCACACGACCGCACACAGGCTGACGGCTGTGATCCTCGCACTCCTCATCACATGACCTCCAGGTAGGTGCAGTTCAGCTTCGCCTTACATTATCACCGGTGTGGCGGGAGGTTACAAGGCCACGCGAAGGTTCGCGCGCCACGGAGCCGGGCGAGACGGACGTCAGAAGCGGCCGATGCACGGGCGAGCGGTACCCCCCGGGCAACTCAATGGGGCCTGAACTCCGACTCACCTCTCGCCGCCGCCAGCGGGTGTGAACACGGAATGTAGGTGCCGGGCGAGGGCGCTTGACAGGCGGGCGGGCGTGACCATAATGCCACCAATTGCCTTAGCGGGCGCTTCGAGGGCCAGGTCGGCGCTTCGCCGAGCGAATCACGCGACGTGCGCTGTGCAGTCAGGTGGAGCAGTTGCATTGCTCGCAAGGCAGCGCGACGAGCGGCAGGCGGGAGGCCCGCCGCCGAG
>JALGUI010000338.1 GCA_029820915.1 Candidatus Zipacnadia bacterium
GCGGCGGGCCATCGAGTGGCTGCACCGCTGGTACGAGCGGCATGGGTCGATGACGGTGTTCGCGGCCCGCTTCGTGGGCCAGGTCCGGCCGTGGGCATCGGTCGCGGCGGGCCTCGGCGAGGTGCGCGTCGGCCCCTTCATCGTGTGGACCGCCCTTGGCTCCCTGCTGCACACCATCCTGGCGCTCTGGCTCGCCGAGGCCGGCTGGTGGTTCTGGGACACTTACCCGCAATGGCGGGTGGTGCTTGTGGTGAGCGTCACGGTGGTATTCTGGGGGGTGTTCCTCTACGCGGTGCTGCGCGGACGACACTTGCGCAGGGCCGCGGAGCCCGAGACAGAGACACGGTGACCACGCCGCACCGGCGGCTGAAGGCGGCTGTGGATGAACGGGTGATCGAGGTGACGAGGGCGCGGATGGGCGTCGCGACGCTCGCGTGCGCGCTGGCGGCGTGCTGCTGTGCCGCGGCGCAGGTCACGACCGACGACGGCGTCGCGCTGCAGTTCAGCGACGGCGGCGAGATCAGCGGCATCGCCATCGAGGGCACGGCGCTCCCGACCTGCGAGCAACCCGGCGGCTTCTGGGTCGCCGAGGTCGCGGCGGGCGGCGAGGAGCTGGTCGGCAACGGCAGCCTGGAGGAGGACGCGGACGGCGACGGCGTGCCCGACGGCTTCACCAGCGGCGGAGTCTGGGCGCGCGACAACGCCGTAGCGCGCACCGGCGAGTGGTCGATGAAGGCGCACGTGCTCGGCCCCGAGGACGGCATGTCCGGCAGCTTCGGCGTGATCGTGCCTGTCGAGGGCGGCGGGACCTACCTCGCCGGCTTCTGGCTCAAGAGCGAGGGCCGCGCCGGGCGTTACGCGAGCAGCGGCGGCTACCTGCAGCAGCGAGACGCTGCGGGCGAGCGCACCACCGGCGTGTTCCAGCAGATGATGCACGGCGGAGTGACCGGCGACAGCGGCTGGCGACAGGTCTCGCTGGTGGCCACCACCGAGGGCGACACGCGGCAGCTCTTCATCCGCACCGACATCTACCGGGGGACCGGCACGCTGTGGGCCGATGACTTCAGCGTGGTGCGGCTGGGCGCGTCAGCGCAGCCTTTCCCGACCGGAGCCATCGAGACCCCGGATGGGCTGGCCATCACCGGCGCCCGCGATGACCTGCAGATCGACGCGACGCTCAGACCGGTCGGCGACATGCTGCGCCTGGACGGCACCGTCCGCTCGACGCGGCCGGGCGATCGCTGCATCCGGCTGTCGTGGCGGCTGCCGCTGAGCGCCGAGGGCGGCGTCTGGGGCAACGACATCGGCACGGCCAAGTCCATCGAGCCCGGCGGGACCTACAGCTATACCGCGCCCCTGGGCCGGGTCGGCCCGTTCTCGATCCACCCGTTCTCGTCGGTGGTGATGGCGGACGGCACGGCGGCGGTGTCGCTGGGGGTGCCCATGCGCCCGCCGCGGCCCTTCCGGCTCAGCTACGACGCCGCCGAGGGCCTGGCGGTGGAATGGGACTTCGGCCTGTCGGAGCTGCCCGAGCTGTTCCCACACTCGGCCGACTTCTCGGCGGTCGTCTATCGCCACGATCCACAGTGGGGCTTCCGCTCGGCGGCGGAGCGCTACTACGCGCTGTTCCCGGAGTACTTCGAGACCCGAGTGACGAAGTTCGGGAACTGGTACTATGCGGACCTGAGCGCGCTCGAGCAGCCCGAGGACTTCGGACTCGCCTACAACGAGTACATCCAGCCGGGCAGCGCCGAGCACGACCATGCGCTGGGCAACCTCGTGTTCGGCTACACCGAGCCCTGGGGCTGGTGGGGATGGGCGCTGGGGCTGAGGCCCGCCGAGGATGACCCGCAGCCGAGCTACGACGAGATGATGGCGATCCTGCGCGAGCGCGCGGCCGATGAGGAGGCGTTGGCGCAGCCCGGCCAGAACCCGGCGAAGGTCGCGCACACCATCCTCAACTCCGGGGTGTGGGACGCCGAGGGACGGTACGTGCTGCGCGGCGGCTATGTGGCGCGCTGGGGCGGCTACAACTGGGTGCTCAACCCCTCGCCTCACGCCGTGGCGGAGGGCCTGCTGAGCCGCTTCCAGGGCACGTACGAGTGGGAGGTCGAGCGGAAGCTCGGCTGGGGGGCCGACGGGATCTACCTGGACTCCATCGTGAACTCCTGGACGGCGGCGCCCAACTACCGGCCCGACCACCTGCGGCGCACGCGCCATCCGCTGACCTTCAGCATGCTCGACGCCAGGCCGGTGCAGCTCGGCGTGTGGAACCAGTACGAGTTCGCCGAGCACGTCTCGGCCGATCTGCACGGGCGAGGCAAGCTGCTCATGGCCAACATCTTCCCGTACAACTGGGTGTTCTTCAACCACCTGCTGGATGTCATGGGGCACGAGACGTGGGGCGCGGACGGCGTCGAGAAGATGCGTGCCGAGCGCACGCTGGCCTACCACAAGCCCTACTGCTGGCTGATGCAGCAGGGGGACGACGGCCCGGCCGAGGACCGAGAGAAGTGGATGCAGGCGGCGATGCTCTACGCCATCGCCCCGAACGTGGTCGGCGGGGCGAAGGAGCCCGAGCGCTACGAGCGCTGGCGGCCGCTCTACCGCAAGTACATGCCCACCATCGTCGCGCTGGCGGAGGCGGGCTGGGAGCCGGTGACGCACGCGCGCGCGGGGCCGGAGGTGCTGCTCGAGCGCTACGGTCCTGCGCAGGCCGGGGCGTACCTGGCGGCGCGGAACGAGGGCGAGGAGGCGGTCGAGGCGACCATCACGGTGGACTGGGAGCGACTGGGCATCGAGGCGCCGACGGCGGTCACGCGGCTGCCCGAGGGCCGCGAGGTCGCGCTGGTGGACGGCCGGATCGTGGACAGCATCTCGGCCGGCGAGACCTGTGTCTACCGGCTGCGGTAGGCCCGACGGGCGCGCCATCCCGATCGTGAGGGGAGGAAGCGTGGACGCCTATCGCTGCACGCTGGCCGCGAAGGGTCCGGTCACAAAGCTCATGCGGGCCTGCCTGGAGCGCGCGGGGCTGGCAGTGACATCGGTTGGCCCCGCCGATCTTACGACAGCGGCCTGCGATGCCGACATCGTCCTCGTGGACGTGGATCAGTTCGGCAACACAACTCTGTCGGCGGCTGCGGATGTCCCGGTGATCCGCATGACTTCGCGGCCCGAGGAACTGGCCTGCACGTGTGGCCGCGAAGACGTGTGCCTGTGCCGGATCGGCCTGCCCTTCAGCCCGCCCGCCCTGGTGATGCGCGTCAGGGCCGCGCTGGCCGCCGCGCACGGTGTGCCCGCCTCCCCGCCATCAGGAGACATCGAGCGGCTGACACTGGACCTGTGCAGCGGAAGCGGCTACTCGACCTGCGAGGCGGCGGATGCGGACGGCCCGGGGACGCTCGTGATCGGCGTGGACCGCTCGCCGGAGGTCTTGATCGAGGCGATGGCGTTGGCGCGCCTGATCGGCTACGCGGACGTGGCCTTCGTGGCGGCGGACGTTCTGGCGCTGCCCCTCCGCGACGGGAGCTTCAACGCCGTCAGCGGGGAGGCGGAGATGGACAGATGGGTCGGCGATGCCGAGGCACTGACGCGCGCGCAGGCTGAAGTGCGGCGTGTGACCCAGTGATGCGCGCCACCGCCGGCGCTACCGCTCGCCGGTCGGCAAACTCGCGGACCGCCAGAACTCGGACTCGCGCGTGATCTGCCAGCACCTCGGCGGTCAGCTCGCCCGCCTCGCGGTAGGCGTTGTTCACGTCCGTGATCTCGAGCTGCCCGCGCCCGGACGGCTGCAGCGTCGGCAGGATCTCCCACAGGCGCCGGTCGTACATGTAGACGCCCACCACGGCCAAGTTTGACTTCGGGCGCTCGGGCTTCTCCTCGATGGACAGCACGCGGCCCTCGGCGTCGATCTCGGCCACGCCGAAGCGCTCCGGGTCGTGCACCTCGCGCAGCAGAATCCTCGCGCCCGAGGGCTGGTCGCGGTAGGCATCGACGTACGGGCGGATGCTGCCGCCCAGGACGTTGTCGCCCAGCACTACCGCCACGCGCTCGTCGCCGACAAAGCTGCGCGCCAGACGCAGTGCGTCGGCGATGCCGCCGGCGCCGCGCTGGTAGGTGAAGGTGAGGTGCTCGAGGCCGAAGTCGGAGCCGTCGTGGAGCAGCTCGAGGAAGTCGCCGGGGCTGTTGCCGCCGGTGACGATCATGATGTCGCGCACGCCCGCCTCGGCGAGGTTGTAGAGCGGGTAGTACACCATCGGGAAGCTGCCGACGGGCAGCAGGTGCTTGTTGGTAACGCGGGTCATGGGCAGCAGTCGCGTGCCCAGGCCGCCGACCAGGATGACCCCTTTCACTGCGTCACCTCCGCAACTGCCGTGCGGACGACTGAGGGCGGCTGCGCCGCCCGGACAGGCGAGGGCGCCTGTCCTACGGCTCGGGTACCGGGAAGTGGCCGACGAGCCAGTTCGTGGTGCGGGCGCCCTCGCCTGCACAGGTCGTCGAAGCGGCCAGGCCCGGACGCGGCGGCGCCTCAGTCCTCGTCGATCATGTCCAGGAACATCCGCTGCACGCGGCGGTCATCGGTCAGCTCAGGATGGAAGGCGCTCGCCAGCAGGTTGCCCTGGCGACACAGGACGATCTTGCCCTCGACGGTCGCCAGCACCTGGACGCCGCACTCCTCGCGCACCTCGCGGACGTAGGGCGCGCGGATGAAGACCGCGCGCACCGGGCCGTCCTCGATGCCCTTCACGGGCAGGTCGGCCTCGAAGCTGTCCACCTGGCGGCCGAAGGCGTTGCGCTCGACCGTGATGTCCATCAGGCCCAGTCGCCACTGATCGCTGTCCACGATGTCCTTGGCGAGGATGATCATCCCCGCGCAGGTGCCCCAGATCGGCCTGCCCTGCTCGTGCATCGCGCGCACCGGCTCGTCGAGCTCGAAGCGCTCCATGAGCTTGCCGATCGTGGTGCTCTCGCCCCCCGGAATCACCAACGCGTCGCAGGCGGCGACCTGTTCCCGCGTCTTGACCGCACGCGCCTCGACGCCCTCGATCTCGCTGAGGGTCTCGATGTGCTCCTTGAAGTCGCCCTGCACCGCAAGCACGCCAACGACCTTCGGCATCGTCACGCATCTCCGTGTGTGGACCTTCGCGTGAGGAAGCGGCGAGGAGCATTGTAGGGCGGTGGGAAGGGGCCGTCAAGGACGGCGCCCCTCCCCCGGCTCGGGCAGGCTCGGGCTGGCTCGATGCGAAGCATCGTCGGGAAGTCCGCCGCTCCTGACGGCCTACGCATTGCCCACAACCCCGCGGGGCTCGGTCGGGGCCTGACGCCCAATCACCGCACGTGGCGGCGCTGTCAAGTGCCCACCCTCCTGCGCCCGCGGGCGCAGGAGGCACTCACGGTAGTGAGCGCCGACGGCGCTGCGGCGCGGACGCAGGCCGGCGCGTAGCGCCGGGCGCAGGTCGCGCCGCCACCGGCGATGCGCGCGCAGGTCCGCCCGAAGGGCGGG
>JALGUI010000339.1 GCA_029820915.1 Candidatus Zipacnadia bacterium
AGGACGGGCGGCTGCTCATGGACCGCCTCGACTTCCGCGGTCGGGTGATCTTCTCGGGCCTCGGCACGCAGCGTCTCTCCGCGCTCAACCGCGGCCACGACGATCACGACACGCTCGTGATGTACACGCCCCGCTGGGGCGAGGTCGTAACCGGCGCCGAGGACCGCACGCGCCTGGTCGTGGACCCCTCCGGCGCGGTCACACACAAGGAGACCAACGGCGCCGCACTGCGGATTCCCGACGGCGGCTTCGTGCTGTCGGGCATCGGCCGCATGGCCGCGAGCCTCGACCTCGTCGAGGTCGGTACCGCAGTCACGGTCGAACTTAAGACCGCGCCCGAGTGGCCGGACCTGCGCCACGCCATCGGCGGCGGCCCGCGGCTGGTCAAGGATGGCCGCCCGCATATCACCGCCTCGCCCGAACGCTTCCGGCCCGACGTCTACGCCAGCACGCGCTCGCGCACGGCCGTGGGCATCACGCAGGCCGGGCGACTGCTGCTCGTGGCGGTCGAGTCGCCCGACAACGGCGAGCAGGATGGGGCGTGGCAGGCCATGAACCTCGACGGCGGCGGCTCGACCACCTTCGTGGCCGACGGCCGCCTGCTCAACAGCCCCAGCGACGGCGCGGCGCGGCGGGTGTCCAACGCGCTGCTGGTCTTCACCCGCCAAGCCGCGGCGGCCGCAGGCGCGGGGTAGGCAGGGCGGACCGCCACGTCCATCGAATCAACGGGCGTGACCGGGGGCGACGTGGCGCGCCACGACGCACATGGGGCAGGTGACAGATGATGGCGGACCAGTCGGCCGCTCAGGGGGAGCTCAACGAGAGCCGGCAGCAGACGCTGCTGAGGCTCGCGCGCGACACCATCAGGCAGTGGGTGACCTCGCAATCGGTGCCGGAGTTGCCCGCGGGCGATCCGGCCTTCGAGGAGCCGCGGGCGGTCTTCGTGACGCTGCACCGGCACGGGCAGTTGCGCGGCTGCATCGGCACGCTCGAGCCACGCGAGCCACTGGCGGCGGCGGTGCGCTCGTCAGCGATCTCGGCCGCCACCGCGGACCCGCGCTTCCCGGCGGTGACCCCCGACGAGGTCGATGACCTCGAGATCGAGGTCAGCGTGCTGTCGCCACCGCGCCGGATCGACAGCCCCGACGAAATCGTCGTCGGCACGCACGGCGTGATGGTCGCCGAGGGCATGCGCCGCGGGGTCTTCCTGCCGCAGGTCGCGCCCGAGCAGGGCTGGGATCGCGACACCATGCTCGACTTCCTGTGCGCACACAAGGCCGGCCTGCCGCGGGACGCCTGGCGGCACGGCGCGGAGATGCACATCTTCACCACCCAGGTCTTCTCCGACCGACGCGCAGCGCCGGCGGGCGAGTAGCGCCCGACATCGCGGCAACAGACGCAGCACGAGGTGCACGCGGTCCGGAGGACCGACATGATCAGGCTCGGCTACCATCCGGCGACCTTCCCCGGCGAGGGCTTCGACAAGCTCGTGGCATCTCTCTCGACCGTGTGCGCCGCGGGCTGGGACGGTCTGGAGTACAGCGCGCGCGTCTTCGAGCCCTTCTTCGACCGCCCCGATGACGTGCGCGAGCTGCTCGACGGCGCGGACCTCACCCTCAGCGGCATCTACCACACCTGCGCGTTCGCCGGCGCCGACGAGACCGAGGCGTGGCTCGACAGGGGCGAGCGCCTCGCGCGGTTCTGCACCCGCGTTGGCTGTGGGCTCATCCTCATCGACGGCGGCGGCAAGGCCGGTGGTGGGGGAGAGGAGCAGATCGCTCGCGCCGCCGAGGGCGCCAACGAGATGGGCCGGCTGTGCGCGCGTCACGGGCTGACCTGCTCGTGGCATCAGCACTGGGGGACGATCTTCGAGTACGAGGAGCCCTTCGAGCAGCTCATGGCGCAGACCGACCCGGCGCTGGTGAAGTTCACGCCGGACACCGCGCAGCTCTCGCTCGGCGACTTCGACGTGCCCGCCACCATCCGCCGCCACGCCCACCGCAGCGTCTATGTCCACTTCAAGGACCTCGGCGCCGACCGGCGCTTCACCGAGCTGGGCACCGGGACGGTGGACTTCCCGGCCTGCTGGCAGCCGCTGTGCGAGGCCGACTTCTCAGGCTGGATCGTCGTGGACCTCGACTACACTTCACTCGATCCCGCCGAGTCGTGCGGCGCCAACAAGCGTTACCTCAACGACGTGCTCGGGATCGCCGGCGAGCGCGACCGGCGGAGCGCGGCGGGCTGAGCCGGCATCGCCGCCGAGAGGAGCGAGCGAGATGGAGCCGTGGGCCGGATGGACTGTGCTGATCGTCGCCGCTTGCCTCCTGCCGGCAGCACCTGCCGCGCGCGCCGCCGGCGCACGGTACTCCCTCCCGCTCACGGTGACCTCCGAGCTGCCGATGCCGAACGTCCCGATGGAGCCGGAGATCGACTTCGCGCGCGCGATTGCCGACGCGGGCCTGCCGGGCGTCCTCGACCCCAACTCCATCGAGGTCGTCGATCTGGCGACAGGCGAGCCCGTACCGCACAGTCTCGGTGAGGGCTTCAGGTACGGCGACCGCGGGCGGGTGCAGTGGGTCATCGAGGACCCCACGCACACGCGCTACGAGGTCCGCTTCGCGACCGCAGACGAGCGCCCCGCGCTCGCACCGGCGAGCCACACGCCCCTGATCGGCACCGGCGATCTGCTCCGCTACAACGCGGGGGTCCCGCGGCCCATCACGCTCATCTACCTGTCTCGGCTGGCCGATCTCACCGGCGACGGCCGAGCCGACCTGCTCGGCTGCTGGAACTACGCGCATCGTCCCGGCCGGCCCTGGGGCGGCGTGTTCTGCTATCCGCGCGTGGGCGACCCCGACAGCGTTGAGTTCGGCGACCCCGTCCGGCTGCGCTACGTGGAGGAGCTTGGCTCCGAGGATTTCCGCCCCATCAGCCGCATCTACATGCACGCCGACCTGGCCGACCTCGACGGCGATGGGCTGCTCGACCTCGTCTACTCACCCAGCGGCGGAACCGACCTGCACCTTTTCCTGAACTCCGGGGAGCGCGACGGCGGCGGCATGCCGGTCTTCGTGGCCGCCGGCAGTGTGCCGCGCGGGACCGAGCAGTGGCAGCCGTGTCGCGCGGTGGACCTCGACGGTGACGGCGTCATCGACATCGTGGTCGCCGGCCTGTTCCTCCGCAACACCAACCCGGACGGCTGGCCGCTCGCGCTCGCCGACCCCGTGCCGATCGACGCCGGCTTGGGCGCGTGCTTCCATGACGTGGACGGCGACGGGCTGCCGGACGCGGTGTGTCTCGTGCCGGGCGATGACGCCGAGCCCCGCGCTCGGCGGGTGGCGTGGCGCAGGAACGAAGGCGGCGATCCGCCGCAGTTCGCTCCGGCTGCGGTGCTCGAGGACATCGACTGCTTCTGGTGCACATCGGTCGCGCCGGCGGATGATGGCCGGCGCACGGGCCTGCTCGTCGGGCACAACGTGTGGCAGGAGGTCACGTTCTTCGAGCAAGTGTCGGCGGACGGCGACCGGCCGCGCTTCCGACGCTTCGGCCGCGCGGAATCGGTCTCGGCCACACTGGCCCTCAGCGACCAGGCGTGGCCCTGCCTGTGCGACTGGGACGGCGACGGCGACCTCGACCTGCTGGTGGGCGGCGGCTACGGCTGGCCGCGCATCGTCATCAACGAGGGCACCGCCGAGCGGCCGGCCTTTGCCGAGGCGCGGCCCATACTCGCCGACGGCGAGCCGATCCGGATTCTGCGCGACGAGGTGCTCGGCGGCGAGCACTGGCACAACATGGGCTACCCGTATCCCGTGTTCGTGGACTGGGACGGTGACGGCGTGCCCGACCTGATGCTGCCGAACGAGACCAACCGCATCTTCTGGTACCCTAACACGGGCACCCGCGCCGAGCCCAGATTCGGCGCGCGCCGGCAGGTGGTCTGTGACGGCCATCCCGACGGCCCCGAGCAGCGCGCCCGATCGGCGCAACTCGCCGCCGACCGAGATGTGCCCAACCATCCGTATCCCTACGAGGAGGATCGGCCCTTCTTCTGGCGCACCGGCGCGGGCTTCGCCGACCT
>JALGUI010000011.1 GCA_029820915.1 Candidatus Zipacnadia bacterium
ACGGCGGCGCATTGTCCACCGTCACGGCCAGGGCCTCGGCCTCGCCCCACGAGTCGTCGGCCAGCTTCGGGCGGGCGTGGACGTACCAGCGGCCGTCCTCAGCAGTGGCCAGGGCCGCCTTGCCGTCCTCGGAGGTCACCTCGTCGCCGGCGGCGCCGTTGGGGTCGCGATCGATGGCGATGGCCCAGCCGGCCACGTCCACCCCGCGGGCCGCGCGCGCACCCACCTCAACCTCCCCCGGCGACGGACGATAGAGCGCGATGTTGTCCAGGAGTATCTTCGTCCCCGCGTGGTTGCCGCCGAAGCCGGCGTCCAGGTAGTCGCGGGAACTCAGGTTCCCGATGAACAGGTCGGTCGCCAGGAGCCTGCCTCTGGTGCCGAAGACGCGCTCGAGATGGCCGAGCAGATCGAGCTCGGCGTGGTGCCACTGGTTGTCGGCCTGCACACCCGGGCACTGGTTGTCGGCCTGCACACCCGGGACGGCGCCGATCATGCGCGCGCCGCCGGCCGGCTCCCGCAGGCCCGCGAAGGCCACCTCGCACAACTCACCGTTGACGGTCAGGTAGAGGTTGACCTTCGCGTCGGGATCGAGGCGGTAGTCGAAGGCCAGCCTGGGCAACTCGCGCGCATCGAACCGCCCGGAGTGCAGGTTGGCCGCGAAGCTGCCGCCCGCGAAGGTGTTGACGAGCTTGGCGCAATGCCCGCTGCCCTCGGCGCCGGGAGCGGCGATGGTGACCATCGCCCCCTGCTCGGCGTCGCGGTTCGACAGGCTCCCAAGATCGGTCTCGAAGTCGCTGAACAGCGACGGGTGGCTGGTGCTCGACAGCGTCGCGTGCCGCGGGTGGACCTCCTCGACCCGGCGGACGGCGAGGTGAGCCAGGGGAGCGGGGTCCCGAGGTATCTGCTCGTGCTCGTAGTACACCTTGATGCGCGAGAGGATCAGGCCGTTGTCGCGGCCCCAGATGGCGATGCGGCCACCGTCAAGCGGCTCGGGGTCGCGGACCTCGGCCACCAGGCGGTCATCGACCCACAACTGCAGCAGGTCGCCCTGCTTGCGCACCCGCAGCATCCACCACTTGCGGTGGAACTCGTAGGTGCTGGGGAAGCCGTCCTCAAAGATGGGCAGCAGCGCCTCGGCCCCGCGATTCTCCACCAGGACCTGCGTGCCCCGCATGATGCGCGTGGAGCTGTTGAGTTCGCCGCCGTAGACGAAGTTGTAGCCGCTGTCGAGGTTCGCGCCATCCCCGCAGATGGTGATGTTCATGTCGTTGGGGTTGCGGTAGTTGTGGGCGCCGGGCATCACGCCCATCTTGAAGCCGCAGTAGGCCTCGACGGTGATGTCGCCCACGAACTGGCGCTTGTTCCAGACCGCCACCACGCCGTCCGTAGTGTAGCCGCCGTACCACGACCACTGCGGGCTGCAGGTCCAGCGGCTGGTGGGCTCCCACAGACCGCCGCACGCCGTCCAGTCGGTGGGCGGGTCGGAGAAGGTGTAGTCGTAGACGTGGTCGGAGTATATGTCGGTCTCGCCCGGCGTGACCCCCAACCCCGCGATATCCAGCGACAGCCTGCGGTCCGGCGTGGGCAGCACCCAGTCGGTCACCGTGTCGCCGAGCATGCGCCGCCGGCGCGCGATCTCCGCCTCGACGGCCTCGAGGCCCGCCCTCGCCTGTGCGTGATCGGGCTTGGCGTCGAGCACCTGTCGCAGCAGCAGCCGCCCCTCGGTCAGTCGCCCCTGCCGCCTGCGCACCTCGCCCAGCCAGTAGCGCGACTCGACCGACGAGGGCTTGGCGTCGAGCACGGTCTGCAGCGCGGCCGCCGCGCCATCGAGATCGCCCAGCGACTCGCGGCAGCGCCCGAGCCAGAAGTGCGCGGCCAGGTTGTCGGGCGCCGCGGCCACGATCTCCTCGAGCATCCGTGCGGCCTCGGCGGTCTGCCCCGCCCTGACCAGATCGGTGGCCTCGCCGACGGACGCCGCCTGCACCGGCGGCGCCCACGGCGCCGCCGGCCAGCACACGGTCACGACCACGGCCGCAAGTGTGACCCTCAGCAACCTGCCGCTCATCGTGCCATCCCTCGCTGCATCATACCCCGCACGCCTCAGCGCCTCTCGCTGAACACGACCGACCCGTCCACGACCACCACAATCCACGTCCCGCGCCGCTCGAACCTGATCGGGCATGGCTCGCTCGTGACCTCGACCGTCGCCGTCGCCAGCGTTTCGTCACCGGCCTGCAGCGTGAGCGTCAGCGACTTCGAGCCCGCCTGCGTGGCCATCACCAGTGTCACGCCCGAGTTCGGGTCCTCCGGCGTCGCGTCCAGGTGCACAGCGACCTCGCCACCCGCCCGCTCGACCCTCGGGATCTCGAAGGCGACGGCCTTGTCGCCGAAGTAGTCGCCCTTGGTCCACCATGCGCCGCCATCGTCCTCGGGCTTGACCCACGGCGCCCGTGTGCTGGCCCACTCGGCCATCTCCGGGTGCTCGTCGCCCTCGGTGAACTCCTTCATCACCCTCGCAATGCGCCGTGGCGGCAGCATGGTCAGGTAGACATTGTCGAACCGCCCGGCGCCGCCGCCGGCGACGTAGAGCCCGATGCGCCCGGACATCGCATCCGCGTCGAACGTGTCCAGGATGCGCTTGCCATCAAGATACCCGGTCAGCAGACCGTCGTCAACCACCAGCGTCGCCCGATGCCAGCTCCCCGACGTCACGTGCGCCGACGTGCTCGCCAGCACCGCCTCCTGGCCGCCCTCGACGCGCACGAGTTGCGCCTGGCCCTCGTAGTCAACGCCCGAGCCGGCGGCCCCGAAGCGCAGTGCGAAGTACCGGTCATCACCCGCGCAGGCGACAACGCCCACCCCGGCCTGCGGGTCCGCGTACAGATCAACCGCGTGCGCGTAGCGGCTCCACTCCGCCCGCGTACAGATCAACCGCGTGCGCGTAGCGGCTCCACTCCGCGCGGCCCGTCACCACCAGGCCGTCGCTGGCGCCGCCGCCCCGCATGTGGCCGCCGTCGATGCCCCAGCTCCCGGAGTGGATGACCCACTTGCCGGGCGTCGATTCTTCGAAGTCCTCGGCCAGGACCTGCCAATCCTTGACGGCGACGCTGTCGAAGAAGGTCCCGGCGGAGCCCTCGCAGTACAGGCCCGGCTGCCCCTGGCCGAACAGGTCGGCCTCGCGTCGTCCACGAGGCACTGCATCAGCCCATCGCAGATGCGCAACTCGATGCGATACCACTGGCCGGGCAGATGCCCGCCGGGCACCTCGCCAAGCAGCGAGCGCACCCCGCCGACCACGCTGAGGAGCTGCAGCCGGTCCGCGTTGTCCTCAGTTGACAGCGCCGAGGTCCAGCGCGCGAGGATGTAGTTCTCCGTGTCCTGGAAGTACACCACGAGGCCGAGGGGATCGGTGTCCGCGGGGCGCACGGCGGCGCTGACCGAGTAGTTGTCCCAGAACCAGTAGCCGCTGCAGGTGATCGCCGGGCCGTCGCCGGCCTTGCCCCAGTAGCTGAAGGCGTTGGCCGACTTGTCCGCCTCCATGCGGTCGCTCTGCTCGTCCACGCGCAGCGACTGCGTCTTCCAGGTGCCCTGGACCGGCTCCCAGGTGCTCCGCGCGTCGGCCGCGCGCATGAAATCGTCGGTCATGTAGACGCCGCCCAGCGGCTGGAGCATGGGGTCGGCGATCTCGCCGCCCTGGACCGAGTAGCCGACCTGCCCGCCCGAGAGCGTGGCGTCGTACGCCCGCGCCAGCACCTCATGGTTGAGGATCAACTCGATGCCCCAGCCGTCGCGGCGCACGGTCATCTCGAGGTCGCTCTCGGCCTCGAAGCCACCGTAGCCGCGGGCGCGGCCGATCTCCGTGGCGGTGCCATCCACGATGCGCTCGATCGCGACCCGCGCCGGCGAGAGCCGCAGGGCATAGCCGTCACCGGAGTCCTGCCGGTCGATGACGACCAGCACGCTGAGCGCCTGCGGGTCCGCCACGTGGAGCGTCGCGGCGAGGGCGTACGGTCCCTCGACCGTGTCCTCCAGCATCGTGAGGTCGTCCTGGGCGTACATGGTGGCCACCGCGCCCGTGATGGCGAGCGCGGTGGTGACGACGGTAAGTATGGCGCGGCGCAGATGCCGGCGCCGGTCGGTGTCATTCATCTCAGTTTCGTCAGGCTCCTGCCGCCGGGCTTCACTGACTCGGCTTGATGATGTACTGCGGCGTGCGGGTCTCCGCGCGCACCGGGACGTAGCGGCTGTTGTTGGTCAGCAGGAACTGGTCCAGCTTCGCCCCGTCCTCGCGGTTCTGGATGCGGATCTCGTGCACGCCGGCGGACAGGCTGAGCCTGGCGCCCTTGACCCAGTGCCAGGTCTGGTAGGTCCCGTCCTCACCAATGGCGGTCGCCGGCTTGCCGTCCACGACCACGAAGAACGAGTTCCCGCACGAGTCGTACCAGTTGCACCGCGCCCACAGCGTGTAGGTGCCGGCGCTGGGCACGTTGATCCTGAAGCGCACATTCCCGTCGTCCGCCGGGCCCGTCTCGGTCGTCGCGTGCGGGCGGCGCAGCGGGATGTGCACGTAGGCGTGCCCTGACGCCACCTCGCTGGTCGCCTTGGCCATCGAGGGCTTGATGCTGTAGTAGTCCTCTCCCTCGACCACGATCTTGATCGTGGCGGCCCAGGCCAGCGTGGCCGCGACCAGCACGGCCAGCACGACGATGGTAGTGGCTGCAGTCAGGCGACGCATGGTCAGTCCTCCCCACGGCTTTCGTCTAAAGTATCAGACGCTTGCTCCAGAAGCACGATTCCAGTGAAACCGCGCGTGTGCACGGCGGCGATCATGGCAAAGACGAGAGCCCATATGAGGCTACTACCTCTGACGAACAGACTCGAGAAGATGTTTACCAGCGCGATCCCGTATGCGCTGCCCAGCAGGCCCCAGCAGACGCCCATCGACCAGTGGTCGCGAGCGCGGCGCCAGTTGTCCTCCGCGCGCCGCCAGAAGTAGCCGATCCAGGCCAGGAAGGCCACCAGCCCCAGGAACCCCATCGACGAGCCGATCACGAGGTACAGGTTGTTCGTGTCCGGCTCGGTCTTCTTGGCATTGGGCAGGAAGCCGTAGTAGCTGGACTGGCCAATATGCTTCTGATAGCCACCGGTGCCGACGCCCAGCAGGAAGTTGTCGCTGAGCATGGTCAGGGCCGGCTGCCACTCCAACCAGCGCTTCTTGACCAGAGGCGGCGGCTCCTCCCCCGGCATGGTGATGACCTTGTGCACCTCACCACGCTCGATCGGGTCCGCGACCTCCGTGAACAGCGCCGTCCGGTTCGCGGGCATCGCCGTCCACACCAGCGCAACGAAGAGGCTGGCGCACAGCAGGTAGTAGCCGAGCGCCCGAAGGCTCTTCAGCGCGCTCAAGACCAGCAGCACCAGCGCCAGGCACCAGAACTGCGGGCCCGCGAGCATGGTGAGCACGCCCAGCACCACGACAAAGATGAACCACGAGCGATGGACCGTGTCCTGCGTCCAGATCGCCATGCCGTACAGCAGTGGCAGGACCATCACCAGGTAAGCCCCATAGACGTTGCGGTTGGCGAAGGTCCCCCGCACCTGCATCGGGTCGTCTACCGTGCAATACTGCCACAGCGCGGCGAAGACCGCAATGGTCGTGGCGATCGCCACGGCCTTCGCCGCCACCACCAGGCGGTGCTGACCGCGCAGGACGTCCGCGAAGAGCGCGTAGACCGCGACGAAGTATAGCACGAGCTGGGCGATCTCGACGGCCGCCGACTTCAGGCTCGTCGCGCCCAGACCCGACAGCGCGGCCACGACCACCAGCGCCCAGATGGCGGCCGGCGGGCGGATGATGTCATTCCAGCGCCGCTCGAGCAGCACCGACAGCGCCCACAGGCCGAAGACCGCCGCGGCGAACACGTCGGCGTAGAGGATGAACGGGCCATCCTTGGGGTCCAGCGCGTACGAGAACTGGTTGGCGGCCGCCAGGATCAGCGCCACCACCAGCGGCCAGAGCAGCCCCTGCAGCCTCTGTCCGGTTGTCCGCTGCGGCTCGGAGAAGGCCACGGTCAGGTCATCCCATCACAGATTGCGTGCCACGGCGATAAGCAGCGCGGCGCCGACATAGAGATGAGCCACGGCGCCCACGCCGGGCGCGCCGGACAGCGTCAGACAGGTCACGAGCACCAACGTGAAGGACACGACCCGGAAGGCGAGCATCGCGATCCCCGTCGTGCCCGACAGGTCGTAGATGCCGTGCAGGCCCAGCCACATGATGCCGGCAAGCGCCAGTACCAATACGGCTGCGGTGACCACAGCGTTGCGGAACGCCACGCGGCCGAGCACGGTCCGCCGGTCCACCGCCGCGTACACGCCCAGGAAGATCGCCGCGATCAGCACGCCCACGTGCGCCAGGCTCGGCTCCAACTCCGCCAGCGGACCGGCGGAGATGCCCGCCAGGCCGGGCAGCGACGCAAGCTGCGGATCGTAGGCGAGGTACAGCGCCGTCGCGCCGCCGAGCGCCAGTAGCGCCCGCAAGGCTACCCTCCCGGCGCCGCGGCGCAACTTGCACGCGCCGCCCACCAGCACGGCGAGCCCGATGAGCCCGAAGCTCGCCCACTGCCCGCGGCTGAGCCAGCCCTCGGGCTGGAGCGTCCAGGCCGCCGAGAAGGCCACGAGCTGCAGCCCGACGTGGACGCCCACCGCGGGGCACCACGGGACCCGGCTGTCCTCGATTGGCTCTCGCGGCTCGGCTGCCACCTTCGTTCACCTCAAACCGCGGCCGGGGCATCGGCGCCCAGGGCCGCGGCCGGCGCGTGGCGGTCGTGTAGCGGTATGCCGCGCCCGCGGACACGGGCCCACGGGCTCATCGTATTAGAAAACCGTGCGGGCGAGAAGTTCCGCCCCGGAACGAGCCACCATCCGCAGCCCGAATTGCCTGCCCAGCGCCTCAACGAGCGCGTCGCGGACCCGACCGGGGGCCGGCGCGGGCCCGGCGAGGTCGGCCAACGACGCCATCTGCTCGGAGCGCAGCCCACACGGACTGATCGCGCGCCACGCCGCTGTGGCGCACCGTACATTCATCGCGAAGCCGTGCCGGGTTACCCAGCCGCGCACCGCGATGCCGATGCTCGCCACCTTGCGCCCGTCCACCCACACGCCGGTCAGGCCCTCGACCCGCTCCGCCCGGTAGCCGAGGTCCCGCAGCCCCCCGATGATCGCCGCCTCCAGCGAGCGCAGGTACCAGTGCAGGTCGGTGCGGTGCTCGCGCAGGTCCAGGATGGGGTAGCCGACGATCTGCCCAGGGCCGTGCCAGGTGGCTCTCCCGCCGCGGCCGACGCGGCGCACCGGGATGCCGATGGCTCGCGGGCCACCCGGGGAGAGCTCGGTCGCCGTGTCCTCCGCTGCGGAGCCGACGGTGATCACCGGATCGTGCTCGCAGATCAGGAGGCGGTCCGGCGCCTCCCCCGCCCGGCGGACCGCGACGAGGCGCTCCTGCAACCGCTCGGCTTCGCCGAAGTCGATCCGGCCGAGATTAAAGACCTCGCACACCCGCTCGCTCACCGCGCCCGATCCTCCATCAGCCGCTCGTACAGGCCCTGCAGCGTGTGCAGCATGCGCTCGCGGCTGTGGTCGCGCACCACCAGCTCGCGTGCCGCCTCGGCCATCCTGGCCGAGCTGCCCTCGTCACGGAGCGCCGAGACGATCGCCCCGGCCAGCTCCTCGCTCGAGCCGGGCGCCACCAGCCGCCCGGTGCGGCCGGGCTCGATCAGGTCCAGGATGCCGGGGATCGCGCTGCCCAGCACGGGCACCCCCACCGCCATGGCCTCCACGAGCGCGTACGGCATGCCTTCCCACAGCGACGGCATGGCGATCAGGTCGAAGGCGCCCAGCAGCCGCGGGACATCGCTGCGATGGCCCAGGAAGACCATCCTGCGCCCCAATCCCAGCTCGGCGGCCCGGGCCTGGAGCGCCTCCTCCAGCGGGCCCGTGCCAACGATCACGAAGGTGGTGTGCGGCATCTGCCCCAGCACGAGCGGCGCGGCCTCGACCAGCAAGGCGTGGCCCTTCTGCTCGACCAGCGCCCCGACCGTCCCCACCAGCCGGTGACGCGCGGGCAGCCCGAGCTCGTCGCGCACCCGATGGCCCTCGCCGTGCGGATGGAAGCGGCGCAGGTCCACGCCGGTGCGCACCACCGCGGCCCGGCCGGGCGCCACGATGCGGTGGCGCACCGCCAGCTCGCGCTCGCTGTCGCAGGTACACACCAGCAGGTCGGTGATGCGCCCGGCGAGGCGTTCGAGCAGCAGGAAGAGCCGCCTGCGCCACGGGCTGACCGCCATCGTGAAGGCGAAGGCGTGGGGCGAATAGACGCGCGTGGCCGGGTTGCCGGACCGCCAGGCCGCCAGACGCCCGAGCATGCCCGCCTTGGAGCTGTGCGTGTGGATGATGTCGAAGGGGGTCTCGCGGAAGTACGCGCGCAGTTGGCGCAGAGCCGCCAGGTCCCGCCGGAGGGATATCTCGCGGACCATCGGCACGACCTGGATGTCCACTCCCGCCCCGCGCAGGGTCTCGATGTCCTGCTCGAAGGCCGGGTCGCGCTCCATCGAGACGACCGCCGTCTGCCGGAAGCGGTCGCGAGGCAGGCCGAGGCACACGTCGAGGAGGTACCGGCGCGTGCCGCCGGCGGTGGCCTCCAGCACGTGCGCGACCGTGATCCGACCGTCGTCAGTCGGCATCGGCCTGGCCTCTCCCGAGCCTGCGGGCCAGCTTCTCGCGCACGAAGCCGGTGACCTGGCCGACCTCCTCGATGCGCAGCGCGGCGGCCGCGGCGAGGTAGGTCACCGCGCCGGCGCCGCTGCACAGCGCCAGGAAGATCGCGCGCTGCGGCCGGCCGGCGTCCACGATCATCCCGGCCAGGGCGTTGGATGTGACAACAAGCGCCACCACCATCACGCACGTAGCGACGGCCAGCCGCAGTACGAAGACAAGCACCTCGCGCCCGCGGATCCCCTCAAGGCGCCTGCGCAGCATCGCGTAGAGCACGATGACCTTGAGGCCCTTCGAGGCGGTGAGCGCGAGGGCGATGACACCGACATTGCGCCGCAGCACGTGCACGCCGAACCAGGCGATGGCGATGTGCAGCATCGCCGCCACGGCGCCGACGTAGTTGGGCGTCGCGGTGTCGCCGAGCGCGAAGTACCACTTGTTGATGCTGCCCTCGACGGCGAAGAAGGGAATGCCGGCGGCGTACGGGATGAGCGCGCGTCGCACTACGAAGGAGTCCTCGACCGTGAACGCCCCGTCGCCCAGGTAGAGGAGCTGGATGGAGGGCAGTGCGAGCACGATGAGCCCCGCGGCCATCGGCACGAAGACGAAGGCCATCACCCGCGTCATCGCCACCAGCGACCGCGCGAACATCTCGCGATTCTCGCGCGACGCCCACTCGGAGACGAAGGGATAGACGACCAGGCTGACCGCGAGCGGTAGAATCAGAATGGGCGCGTCGGAGATCTTGCGCGCGAAGTCAAGCGCGGTGTACACGCCCTCCCCCGCATCCACGCTGAAGCGGCTGTCGAAGAAGGTGCGCGCGGACGAGAACACCAGACCGACGATGATCGGCGGCATCAGCTTGACCATGCGCACGACATCGGGGTTGCGCACGTCCAGCGACGGCCGGCACAGCTTCAACCTCCGCCACAGCGCCGGGAGTTGCACCAGCAGGCGCAGGGCGCTGCCAATCAGCAGGCCGATGGCCGCCGCGCGCAGTGCCTGCGGGGAGACTCCGGTCGAGCCGTCGGCGGGCGTCATCCCCCACGCGCTCACCAGGCCGAAGATGGCGACCGGCAGGGCGCAGCGCATGACGGCGTCCGCCAGCGCCGGGGCCGTGAAGCGCTTGTAGGCGTGCAGCGTCAGCTCGGCCATCACGGACATAACCAGCAGCAGCATCGCGCCGGCGGAGATACGCAGCAGGCTCGCCGCCAGGTTGGCGCTCGCCGGCTCCATGCGCGGCCAGCCCAAGCGGATGATGCCCGGCGCGAAGGCCGTGCACAGCCCGGCGATCGCCAGCAGCGCGAGGAACGACAGGCTCGCGGTGATGCTGAAGAAGCGCCACGCCTCATCCTCGCGGTCCTTGTCGCGGTGCCGGACGAAGATCGGCAGGTAGGTCGGCCGCAGCAGCTTCTCGGCCTTGCTGTAGACCAGGAAGACGATGCTGTTGTAGACGACCTTGAAGGCGTCCAGGCCCCCGGACAGCCCCCAGTAGTCGGATAGCATCGCCTCCTTCACGTAGCCCGCGACCTTGCCGAGGAAGAGGAAGATGCTGACCACGAAGACCGCCGCGGTCATCAGCACGCCCGCCCGTCGATCCTGCTCCGTACGCTCGTCCTGTGCCTCACTCACGCTGCGCTCACCAGTCCGGGGTGCGAACCTGCCTCGTGATGTCACCGCCGGCGCGACATGACCGCCGTGAACAGGTCGGCCAGTTGCGCCACGTTCTCCTTGACGTCGAAACGGGTGACCACCGCCATCCGCCCCTGCTCGATGACCTTCGCACGCAGCTCCTCGTCGAAGAGCATGCGCTCCATCTGCTCCGCCAGGTCCTGCGCGTCGCCGGGCCGGGCCAGCAGCCCGGTCTCCTCGTGCTCGATCAGCTCCGGGATCGCCGACACGCGCGTGCTGACCACGGGCACGCCCAGCGCCAGCGCCTCGAGCAGCACGTTGGGCAGCCCGTCGCGGTCGCCGTCGCCGCCGACCACCGACGCGAGCACGAACAGCGACGCGCGCTGGAAGATCGGCATCAGGCGCTCATACGCCATCGCTCCGTCGAAGCGCACGCACTCACCCAGCGCCAGCCCGCTCGCCAGCCGCCGCAGGTCGTCGCTCTCGGGGCCCGAGCCGACGATGCGCAGGTCGAAGTCCACGCCGCGCTGGCGCAGGATCGCCGCGGCCCGCAGCAGGATCGGGAAGCCCTTCTTCTCAACCAGCCGACCGATCGACAGGATCAGCGGCGCCTCGTCCGACGGCTCAGGGTGCGGCAGCGGCATCAGCTCGACCACGTCCACGCCATGGTGGATCAGGTTGAGCCGCCCGCCGACCGACACCGGATGCTGGCGCCGCAGGTGCTCGAGGCCGTAGCGCGTGCACACCGCCACGAACTCGGCCCCGCGCAGCTTGCGGTCGATCAGCAGCGCCTCGTCGGTGAACAGGTCACGCGCGTGGGCCGAGAACGAGAACGTCGTCTCCAGGATGTGCGCGAGCAGCAGGCCGACCGTGGCCGGCATCGACGCGAAGTGCGCGTGGACGTGTCGCGGCCGGCTGCCGCGCAGCGCGCAGGCGAAAAACGCCGCGGCCACAAGGCTGCGCACCAGCTCACCCGCCGTCCGCGGCCACCGCACCGAGCCGCTCAGCACGAACAGCAGCGCACTCGCATAGCCGAACGGCCGCATCACGCTCGTCCACACCACGGCGAGGAGCGAACCCAGCGACAGTGGCGACGGACGATAGACCGTGCGGTCGGCAAGGGCCGCCGCCCGCTCGTGCACTACCTCGTCGCCGGGCTCGAGCGACAGGATCGACAGGTGCAGGCCGCGCCGCTCCAGCTCCTCCATCTCGCGCAGGATGAAGGTCTCCGACACGGACGGGAACCTGCCGACGACGTAGACGAGCCTGCCGCTCACCCTCCCGCTACCGCCAGCCACCGGCCACCTCCCTGTAGATGCTCGACACCGCCCGAGCGTGGCCCTCCCAGGTGAAGCGCGCGGCGTGCTCGGGACCCCGCCGGGCCAGCTCCCCGCGCGCATCGTCATCGCCGAGGAGCCGGCGCAGCTCATCGGCGAGTCCCCCACTGCCCGCCTCCAGCGGCACCACCTCGGCGGCCGGGCCAGCCACCTCGGGCAGCGCCCCGCCGTCGGACACCACGGCCGCCGTGCCGCACGCCATGGCCTCCAGCGGCGTCAGCCCGAAGCCCTCGTGCAGCGACCACTGCACCAGCAGATCGGCGCCGCTGTAGAGCGCCGGCAGGTCCTCGTGCGGCACCCAGTCGAGCCAGCGGATGCGCGATGCGGCCGGGCTGTGCTCCATCGTCCGGCAGATCGGCCCGCACTTCCAGCCGCGCTTGCCCGCGATCACCAGCGCGTGCGGGACGTCGTCGGCAATGCTCTCGAAGGCGGCGATGACCGCCTGCAGGTTCTTGCGCGGCTCGACGTTCCCCACGCACAGCAGGTAGCGCTCGGGCAGCCCGTAGCGCTCGCGCACCCGGGCGACCGCGACCGCATCGACCGGCCGGAACTCGTCGCCCACGCCGAGCGGAGCCACGTGTACGCGGCCGGGCTCGACGCTCACGTGCTCCACGATCTCGTGCTTCGTCCACTCAGATGGAACGACCACGGCGTCCGCGGCCTCCGCGCTCTGCGTCATCACCAGCCCGTAGTGGACCACGTTGTGCCATTGGCACCACTGCGGGTAGCACACCGTAATGGCGTCGTGGATGGTCACCACCGATGGACCATCCCACCCGAGCGGCAGCACGTAGGCCGCGCCGTGCAGGACCTCCGTCCCGACCGACCGGAGCCGGGCCGCCGCGAAGGTTTGCTCGTAGAACACCCGGCCCGCCCGGCCCGCAGCCCACGCCGGTGCCGTCAGCGGCTCCATGGCCCGCGCGGACGGCAGCGCGCGCTCGCGCCCCTCGGCGACCAGCAGGCTGTAGCGCTGGCCCTCCGGCGCGACCCGCGCCAGCCCGTCGAGCAGCCCGACGATCGCGCGCTCAACGCCGGACGGCCGCGCGGCGACCACCAGGCAGTCGATGGCCACGTGCAGCGCGTCCTGCTCGACAGTGTCCTCGCTCATCGACCCGTGCGCGCCAGCGCCTCCTCGTACAGGTCCTCCGTCAGGCGGGCCATGCGCTCGGCCGAGAACACCTCGTCAATGCGCCGCCGCGCCGCCGCGCCCATGCGCCCCGCCCCGCCCGGCCGGCCCAGCAGCTCCACCACCCGCGCCGCCATCGCCTCGCCGTCACCGGGCGGGACGAGGATGCCGCTGACGCCGTCCTCGATGATTTCCGCCGGCCCGTGGCTGGCGCCCGCCACGCAGGGCACGCCCAGGCTCATCGCCTCCATCAGCGACCTGCCCAGCGGCTCCTGCTCGGCGCAGTGCAGCATCAGGTCCATGGCGGCCATCACCGACGCGATGTCCTCGCGAAAGCCGGCGAAGATGACCCGGTTGCCGAGACTCAGGCTCGCGGCCAGCTCGCGCAGCTCAGCGACGTAGTCGGCGTGCTCGCCGAACAGGTCGGCCCCGACGACCAGGAACCAGGCGCGCGGCATGTGCGCGACGATGTGCGCGGCCGCCTCCAGGAACAGGTCCTGGCGCTTCCAGGGCACGAGCTGGCCGACGGTGCCGATCACGATGCCGTCGGCGGGCACCCCCAGCTCCCCCCGCACCTGCTCGCGCGGGCGCTCGGGCCGAAACAGCGCGGTGTCCACCCCGTTGTAGATGAGCGCGGTCCGCTCGCGCGCCCTGGGGTGCAGCTCGATCAGCGCGTCCGCGACGCACGCCGAGATGGCACAGATGCGCGCGGTGCGCGGCACCAGCCACCTGACGGTGCGTTCGGGCGCGCGCAGGTCGCGAGCGTGCCACACTACGGGCAGGCGCCGGCCGACGCGCATGGCCGCGGCGATCCCCGCGGTGAGGCTGTTGGCCGCCACCAGGTCGCAGCCCAACTCCTGGGCGGCGATCGCCAGCTTGCCCGCCCAGCCGCGCAGGCGCAGGGCGCCCGCCAGGGCCTGCCACGGGTTCCTCGGCCGCGACAGCCGCAGCTCGGGCATCAGGCTCACAGGCAGCGCAAGCTCGGCGAACTCGCTCGCCAGCGGACCCGCGGGAACGGCCGCGGCCGCCTGGAACCGCCGCCGGTCGAGGTGCCTGACCAGCGTCAGCAGACTGTTCTCCGCGCCGCTGATTCCGCCCACGTGGTTGACGAACAGCACCCGCGGCGTGCCCCGGTCATGCGCCGCCATGCTCGGCCACCGTATCGTAGCGCTCGCCCAGCCAGTCGAGGCTCGCGTCCATGACCTCGTTCTCCCAGCCGAGTGAGTAGAACGCGTGGTTGGCGCCCTCGACGACGCGATGGTTGAACGCGCGCCCGGCCTCGCGCGCCAGCTCCTCGTAGTGCGCCAGGGCGCCGGGCGTCGTCGGGTCGTTGCCGCCGTAGATGTGCAGCACCTCGCCCGCGAAGTCCACGTAGCGCCGATGCCAGTCGATCTCGCGGTCCTCCTCGGCGCCCTCCTCGCCGGCGCCCTTCCCGCCACTGCGCACCACCCGCAGGATCACGTCCGGCTGCAGGCGGCCCGAGAACAGCTTCGCCCAGGTCTCGCGGCGAAAGAGCTTCGCGACGTAGGTCCCGTAGATGCCGCGACGCTTGGCGGCGTCGGCCCCCGAGCGGTTGCCGCCCACGATCGGCGCCGACCACAACGCCAGCGAGTCGATGCGCTCGTCGAGCGCGCCCGCGCCGATCGCCACTTCGCTGCCCGAGCAGTCCCCGATCAACGCCACGCGCTCGACGCCGGTCTCGTCGCACACCATCTCGACCGCCGCGCAGGCGTCCTCGATCATGGTCGAGAGCGTGGTGTGCTCGGCCTCGCCCTCACTGTCGCCGCGCCCGCGGAAGTCGAAGCGCAGGCACGGGAAGCCCAGGTCCGCGGCGCGCCGCGCCATCTTGGTGAACATCTGATGCGGGCCAATGCGGTAGCCCGCCCAGCCGTGCAGGAACACCAGCGCGCCATCGCGCGCCGGCCCGTCGGGCGTGTGCAGCACGCCCAGCACCCGCAGGCCCCGGCTCGGGAAGAACAGGTGCCGCTCGGTTGCCGCCGTGACCTCAGTCAAGCTGCGTCAGCCAATCTACGGTCGCCTCGATCGTGGGCGCCGCGTCGATGATCCCGATGCGCTGCCAGACCGGCTCCTGCCGTGCGGCGATGGCCACCCCGCGCGGGTACACGCCCGCGAGCCGCTGCAGCGGCTCCGCCACCGCCTCCCGCGGCGTCAGGCTGACGACCAGCGCCGGGCCGGCGTAGGCACGCGAGCTCAGCAGGTCGATGGCCGCGATCTGCTCGCGCAGGCGCTCAGGGACCTGATAGCCATCGAAGTCCACGGTGCCCTCGCCCAGCGCATGGGCCTCCCGCGCAGCGCCCTCGGCGTCCCCGCCGCCCTCGTGGCGGGTCATCATGGCCTTTATCATCGAGCGCCGCAGGTTCTGTGTGATGTAACGCTCGCCATCCACGATAGGCTCCCACAGCACCAGGCAGGCGGTATCGGAGCGCTGCTCGGCTACCTCCGCCGCCAGTGTCGCGCCCAGCCGCAGGCCCAGCAGCCCGACCGCCTCCACCCCCGCCTCCCGCCGGGCGCGGTCTAGCGCGGCCGCGACGTCCGCGCGCCAGTCGTCGAGGTCGAACTGGCCGAACTCGCCCGGGCTGTCGCCGCAGCCGCGCAGGTCGAAGCGCAGCACCGCCCAGCCGGCCCCGGCGCAGGCGCGCGCGGTCTCGACCATCGTGCGATGCGCGCACTTCTTCTCCTCGGCGAACGGGTGACAGAACACCAGCGCCCGCCCCGCCGGCTCAGCCGGCAGGTGCAGCACACCGTGCAGCTCGTGCCCCGAGCTGTCGATCGTCACCGGGCGCTCGTCCAGGGCGATCACGCGCGTCAGCCTCGCTTGCGTGCCACGAAGTCCGCCAGGCTGCTCACCGTGGCGAACAGATCCACGCTGAAGTCGTCGTCCTCGAAGGAGATCTCGAACTGCTCCTCCATCCCCACCACGATCTCGAACAGGTTCACCGAGTCGATCTCGTAGCTCTCCATGAGGTCCTCATCATCGCCGATCTGCGCCGGATCGACGTCGAGGAAGAGGCGCTCAACGATCATCTCTTTGAGCTGCTGCCTAAGCTGGTCATCGGCCATCCAGGACACTCCTTCGATATGTGCTGCAGCCGGCGGGCCGTGTCGGACCCCGCGTTCAGTCGATGATGGGCGGGATCCCGGTCTCCTCGATCGGGCGCGTCTCAAGCTGCTGCCACCGGCACTCGCTGTCCGGCGGTCCGTGCTCGTGCGCGAACATGTGCCGCCAGCGGCGCTTGAACTCCATCCCGTTGCGGATGGTGATGTACTTGTAGTTGACGTCCGGCGAGCCGTCGGTCGTGACGCTCTCGTAGTGATACATCTCCGCCGCCGGATCGTACAGCACCGTCCACCCCGCCTCGCGGGCGCGGTAGCAGAAGTCGAAGTCCTCGAACTGCGCCGGGTTGAAGACCTCGTCCAGCCCGCCGATCTGCGCCGGCACCTCGGCCTTCATCAGCCAGCAGGCGCTGATCAGGCACTGCAGCTCGCGCCGTGTGCCATGCTCAGGGGCATCGCTAGGATCGCCCCGGCCCAGGTACTTCACGCGGCCCGCCGTCGAGATCGCGGCGCCCGCGTGCTGGATGTTCCACGGCTCGAACGGAAAGAGCAGCTTCGGCCCGACGATGCCGTGGGAGGGCTCCTCCTCGAGCACCCCGGCGAGAACGCCCAGCCACCCGCGGCTGCGCACCGCGACATCATTGTCCATGAAGCCGATGTGCTCGCCCGTGACGACCTCGATCCCCTGGTTCCGCGCGGTGCAGGCGCCGACGTTCGAGGCGTTGCGGATGAGCCGGAAGTCAACGCCCGCCTCCTCGGCCTGCCCGGCGAACTTGCCCTCCAGCAACTCGACCGTCCCGTCCTCCGAGCCGTTATCGACCACTACGATCTGAGCGGGCCGAGGGTTGCCCTCCAGCATGCTGGTGACGCACAGCTCGGTGTACGGGCGCTTGTTGTAGCTGACGACGATGATGCTCGCGGGCAGGATTCCCTCAGTCACGTTCCGGCTCCCATTCCGACGACGGCGTCGGGCTGGCAGCCCGACCTACGCGGTCATGATGCTGGCGGGCAGCATCCCCTCAGTCACATTCCGGCTCCCATTCCGACGACGGAGTCGGGCTGCAAGCCCGGAGGTCGCAAGCGACCTCTTGGGGAGTTTGCTGCGCAAACATCACGACCTACGCGGTGAGACCTGCGCGGTGGGCGCCCGCCATTGGGGTCCAGGCGCCCTCGCCTGGACCGCTGTGTGCCGTCACCCCACCATGCCGTCGCCGTTATCCTGCTGGCGGCGAAGCCGCCATCCTGTCCGGCCCACAGGGCCGGAATCCTGTTGCTCTTGCTGTTGCGTTGCCGTCGTCGTCGCTGTGCCGTTCGGCCCGGCCGTTCGCCGTCGCCGTTCCCCGGTTGCCGGTTGCCGGTTCCCGGTTCCCGGCCTCAGTACCGCAGCACGTCCGCCGCGGCTCGCGCGATGTCGCGCCAGCCCGGCACCGCGGCCTCCTCCAGCACGCGGCTCGCGGGCACCGGCACGTCCAGCGCCGCCACGCGCCGCGGCGGCGCCTGGAGCGCGTCGAAGCACTCCTCCGTGATGCGCGCGGCGATCTCGGCGGCGACCCCGCCGGTCAGGTTGCCCTCCTCCACCACGACCGCGCGGCCGGTCGCCTCGACCGACGCCGCGACCGTCGCCATGTCCAGCGGCGCCAGCGTGCGCAGGTCGATGACCTCGGCGGACACATCGTGCTCGGCCAGCGTCTCGGCCGCGCGCAGTGCCTCGCCCACCATCCGCGACCAACCCACGATGGTCAGGTCATCGCCCTCGCGCCGCACCGCCGCCTCGCCCAGCGGCGCGAGGTGCTCGCCATCGGGGACCTCGCCCCGCTGGCCGTAGAGCAGCTTGCTCTCGACGAACACCACGGGGTCGTCGCAGCGGATGGCGGTCTTGAGCAGCCCCTTGGCATCGGCGGCGGTCGCCGGCGCGGCGACCAGCAGCCCGGGCGTCGCCACCAGCCAGCGCTCGAGGCTCTGCGAGTGCGTCGGGCCGTACGATCGCCCCGCGCCCGCCGGGCAGCGCAGCACCAGCGGAATCGTACACTGGTCGCCGTACTGGTAGCGCAGCTTCGCGGCGTGGTTGCAGAGCTGGTCCATGGCGAGCGTGAGGAAGTCCATGAACATTAGCTCGGCGACCGGGCGCAGGCCGGTCATGGCGGCGCCCACGGCCACGCCCACGAAGCCGTTCTCGGAGATCGGCGTGTTGCGCACGCGCTCTGTGCCGAAGCGCTCGGCGATGTCGGCGGTGATCTTGAAGGCCCCGCCGTACTCGGCGATATCCTCGCCAATGAGGATGACGCGCTCATCGCGCGCCATCTCCTCCTCGAGCGCCTCGCGGATCGCGTGCGAGTAGTAGACCTCTCTCATGAGCACCTCGTCTCAGGCGCCGGTGCGCCTCTGTTATACCATTAACAACAGCCCGAACGGAAAGGTGCGTTCGTTCGGCCACGGATCCGACAGGGCGTTGGGCGCCGTTTGCCGTCGGAGGGGCCGCCTGAAGCCGCTCCCAAGGAGCGGGCGAAGCCGGCCCGCGCATGTCGATCCAACGACCGGGCCGACTTCGTGCGACTGCTTCGCAGTCGTCACTCAGGACGGCCCCTCCGGAGGGCAACACCTGGCCCGGCCCGCCCTCGATCATCGCCTCCGCCGTTTGCCGTCGGAGGGGCCGCCTGAAGCCGCTCCGAAGGAGCGGGCGAAGCCGGCCCGCGCTACCTCGGGTCGCAGAACGGCACCAGCCCCGCGACGCCCGGGCGCAGGCGATAGACCGCCCCGGTCTCGACCTCGGTCACGTACAGGTCCATCATGTCCGCGCCGCCGAAGGCCACGTTCGTCGGCCTCTCGCCGCCGGCGGGGAGTCTCTCGATCAGATCGCCCTCGGGCGAGAACACCGGGATCTCCCCGGCGCCGAAGTGCGCGACATAGAGATTGCCCTCGACATCGAACGCTACGCCGTCGCCACCGACGCCACCCGGCGTCTCCGCGAAGACCTCCGGCCCGTCGAGGCCGCCGTCCGCGCGCACGCCGAATGCCAGGATGACCTGCCTGCTGGTCTCCGCGACCAGCAGGCGCGAGGCGTCCGCGGTCAGCGCCAGGCCGTTGGGGAAACACAGGCCATCGGCGACGACCTCGAGCGCGCCGTCCCGCTGCACGTAGTAGATGACTCCGACCGGCGCCTCGGCGCTCGAGCCGCCCGGGCCGGTCATGTAGATCGCCCCGTCGGGCGCGAAGACCAGGTCGTTGGGGCTCTGCAGCGGCCGGCCGTCCCACTCGCCAGCGATCTCCACCAGCTCGTCGCCATCGTAGCGCAGGAGCTGCTTGGTCCCGGCCTCGGCGATCCACAGCACGTTGTCCTCACTGAAGACTGCCCCGTTGGGGGTGCTGCCCGAGTGCACGTAGTCCTCCGCCACGCCGCCGCGAATGCGCGTGATCCAGCCGCTCCCGCACTGCGTGAAGTAGAGGTCGCCATTCGCGTCGAAGCATGGCCCTTCGGGGAAGTCGAGGCCGTCGGCCAACTTCTCGATCGTCCTGTCCATACTGCGTCCGTCCTCCATTCAGCGCTCCACCTGGATCTGCTGCTCGCCCGGCCCCACCTGCATCTGTGCGAGGCCTTCGACCTCGATCGTGGCGCCCCCGTCAGAGCGCACGGTCATGCTGGCCTCTTCGTCGGTGAATCGCACGTTTGTGACCGTCACCTCGCCTCCGTTCGGCGCCACGGTGATGGGCAGGCGTTCGAGCACGACCAACTCACCCTCAGGCAGCTCGACCTGCGTCTTCGCCTCGTCGCCGACAACGGTCGGGAAGTCGCGGTCGGTGAGCATGCCCTGCGTATCGAAGTGCAGCACACGCGCCAGCGTCTTCTCGCCGTGCCAGCCGAAGCTGCCCGAGATCGTGAGGACGATGCGCTCCTCGCCCAGCATGTAGCCGGGGTGAATCTCGATCGGCGTGAAGGGCAACAGGTGCGGCTGCACCTCGTGGTCGTAGCCAGTCCAGTGCGTCGCCACGGGCAGGCTGGCCTGGTTGACCGTGCGCACGAAGCGGTCGAAGCTCTGGTAGCCGCTCAGGTAGCCCAGCGGCGTGTCGAGCAGCCCCTCGTACCACCAGACATCGTTGTGCTGCTCCTCGACCATGCGCGGGACCTGGAGTTCAAGCAGCCGCCGGATGCTCGTCGGACCGTTGCCCATGACCATGCCGCCGCGCTCGTAGGCGCGCTCGACCACAGCCGTCCGGTGGGCCGCGCCGGCGATCGACTGGACCGCGACCTGGTGATCCACCTCGTGGGTCTCGGGATCGAGCGCGCACGAGTAGCCGTCGGCCATGCCGTGCGAGATCAGCGGCGAGCCGTAGCCGGTGGTCTCCATCTCGTCCCAGTAGAGGCCGTCCACGCCCATCTGCTCGAAGTACTCGCCCACCGCGTCGAGCATCGCCCTCCCGAACGAGTTCTCCAGCGTGGCGAGCATGCTCCAGGTCAGCGAGTAGACGCCGTTCCACTCGGTGGAGCGCTGCTGGCCCGCGGCGTTGGTCAGCCGACTGTCGGGGTAGCGCTCGTTGGCATCCGGGTAGCTGTCGCGCTGGGTGTCGTAGTAAACGAGGCAGGTGCAGCCCGGCCGCGCCTCGTGCAGCTTCACAATGGCCTGCCGCAGGCGCCGCCGGAAGTCCGCCCAGTCCTCATCGAGCACGTAGGTGCCGAAGCCGATGGTCTTCTGTTCCTCCTCGTCCCTGAGGCGATCGACCCAGCCGCCGCAGTAGATCAGGTAGTCGATGCCCTGGCGGTCGAGCTGCTCGCGCAGGTCCTCGACC
>JALGUI010000340.1 GCA_029820915.1 Candidatus Zipacnadia bacterium
TCTCGAGGTGACAGCGATTCCGCGCAGCCGACGCACCGAGCTGCTCCTGCTGCTGCTCGCCGCGGCCATCGTGGGCCTCGGCGGCGCGCTGGTGTGCCTCGGGATGGGTCACCCGGTGTGGCGGCTCACGCGGGCGCTATCGGTCGTGGGGGCCATCATTGCCGGGGCCCTGATGCTGGACCTGGCCGACCCGCGGCGCGACCGCTGGCTGCTGCCGATCGTGGCAATCCTCAGCGGTCTGGGCTTCCTGCTGCTGTACCAACTCGACGAGCGCTCGGCCTCGCGCCAGATCGTGTGGATGCTCACCGGCTCGGGGATCATGGTCGCGGTCTACTACCTGATCGAGGACGTGCGCGACCTGGCGCGCCTGAAGTACACCAGCGGCGTGCTGGCGCTGTTGCTGGTCGGCCTGACGCTGGCCTTCGGCGTGGAGAAGGGTGGGGCGCGGCTGTGGCTGGAGATCCCCGGGCTGATCTCCTTCCAGCCGACCGAGCTGGTGAAGGTCCTCATGTGCGTCTTCCTGGCGGGCTACATCTCCGAGCGCCGGGATCTGCTGCGCGAGGACACTCGCCGCGTCGCGGGCTTCCAGATGCCGCGCGCGCGCCACATCCTGCCGCTGCTGCTCATGGTCGTCTTCTCGCTGGCGATCTTCGTCGGCCAGCGCGACCTGGGCGCGGCGGTGCTGTTCTTCGGGCTCTTCGTGGCGATGACGTACATGGCGACGGGCCGCAAGTCCTACCCGATCTTCGCCCTGGTGCTGTTCGCCATGGGCGGCGTGGCCGCGTACTTCGTCTTCCCGCACGTTGCCACGCGCGTGGACATGTGGCTCAATCCGTGGGCCGATCCGACGGATCGCGGCTACCAGATACTCCAAAGCCTGTTCGCGCTGGCCGAGGGCGGGCTGGTCGGCACCGGCTTCGGGACCGGTGGCGGTAGCACCATCCCGGCCGCGACCACCGACCTGATCTTCGCGGTGGGCGCCCGGCAGCTCGGGATGGCGGGCGCCGTGGCGATCGTGCTGCTGTACGCGCTGGCGGCCCATCAGTCCTTCAGCATCGCCTGGCGCTCGACGGACAGCTTCGGGAGTCTGTTGGGCGCGGGCTTGGCGGTGGTGTTCTCGCTGCAGACGCTGGTCATCATCGGGGGTGTGACCAAGCTGATTCCGCTCACGGGCATCACGCTGCCCTTCATCAGCTACGGTGGCACGTCGGTGATCGTGAACTTCATCGCGCTGGCGCTGCTGCTGGCGATCTCGCGGGACTGTACGCCGCACCGACCGGCGGACGAGAGCTGACGGCGAATGAACGAGCTTGCGCGCAACATCAAGCGGGTCGCGATGGTGCCGGCGGTGGGCTTCGCGGCGCTGTGCATCTACCTGGGCTACTGGCAGGTGCTTCGCGCGCCACAGCTTCGGGCCGACGAGCACAACAGCCGCGCCCAGGACCGGCTGCGCTCGGTTGAGCCCGGCAGGCTCTACGACACCGACGGGGAGCTGCTGCTCGACGTCGATCCCGGACCGAACGGTTGGCGCCGCAGCTACCCCGCCCGCCGGTACGCCTGCCACCTGACCGGCTACAACGACCGCAGCGGCCTGCAGTGGAGCCTGCGGGACGCCTTCGCGGGCGTGGGCGCCTACGAGAAGCCGTGGGCGGAGTTCGTCGAGGGCCCGCTACACGGCAACGATGTGATCCTGACCATCGACCTGGACGCCCAGGAGCTGGCCACGCGTCTGCTGCGCGGGAGACGCGGGGCGGTGGTGGCGCTGGGCGCGCACACGGGCGCGGTGCTGGCACTGGTCAGCGCGCCGTCGTACGACCCCGAGGGCATCCTGGAGAGCAAGTGGGACTACCAGCTCTTCCAGGAGGACCCGGAGACGCCAGAGCTCAACCGCGCGCTCCAGGGGCTGTACCCGCCCGGCTCGGTGCTGAAGATGATGACCGCCGCTATCGCCCTGGACCTCGACCGCGTCAAGCCCGACACGACCTTCGAGTGCGATGGTGAGTACGAGATCGACGGGGCGGTGATCACCTGCCCCAAGGCGCATGGCGAGCTGACGCTGGCGGAGGCGCTGGCGGTGTCGTGCAACACGACGTTCGCCCGCCTCGGGGGCTACTTCGCCGCCGACGAGTTCGTGGACTACGTGCGGCGGTTCGAGCTGCTCGAGCGCGCGCAGATGCCGCTGCCGTCGTCGCAGGGACAGATCGGCGACTTCAGCGGCGAGGACCGGGACGTGCTGCTGGCCGAGACCGCGTTCGGGCAGGGGAGGACCCTGGTGACGCCGCTGGCCATCGCGCGGCTGACGCTGGCGATCGCCAACGGCGGGACGGTGCTCGAGCCCTACATCGTTGACAACGTGCGGGGGCCGGACGGGCGCGTCGTGGCCAGCGCGCGGGCCCGTGAGGCGGGGCGGGCGGTGAGCGCGGCGACGGCGGCGGCCGTGGCAGGGATGATGGTCCGCGTCGTGGAAGATGGTACCGGGCGGATCGCCGACCTGCGCGGCGTTGATGTCGCGGGCAAGACGGGCTCGGCGGAGAACCCGCACGGCGAGCCGCACTCGTGGTTCACGGCCTTCGCGCCCGCGAGCGATCCCGAGGTGGTCGTGACCGTAGTGGTCGAGAACGCCGGGACGGGGGCCGGGGCGGCGGCCCCGATCGCGCGCGAAGTCATGGCGCACCTGCTGAACCGGGCGGGCATCAGATAGCCAGCGATGAGGTGATCCGACCGTGGAAGGCACCGTAATCGCCGAACGATACCGCCTCGACGCCCTCATCGGCGAGGGCGGCATGGGGCTGGTGTACCGCGGGACCGACACCACGCTGGATCGGCGGGTGGCGATCAAGCTGCTGCGGCCGGAACTGAGCGACCAGCAGGACCTGGTCGCGCGCTTCCGCCGCGAGGCGCACTCCGCCGCCAAGCTCAATCACCCCAACGTCGTCCAGATCTACGATACGGGGGTTGACCAGGGCCGGTACTACATCGTGATGGAGTACCTGCCCGAGATGAACCTGAAGGAGATCATCAAGCGCTACGCGCCGCTGACGCTGGACAAGGCGGTCGAGGTGGGCATCGCCTGCTGCGAGGCGCTGACCTACGCGCACCGGCAGGGGCTGGTGCACCGCGACGTCAAGCCGCACAACGTGCTGTTCACCGACGACGGTCGGGCGAAGCTGTCGGACTTCGGGATCGCGGCGGCGGCCGGGGATGCCGGGCTGACCGACGACGGCAAGGTGCTGGGCTCGGCGCACTACATCTCGCCTGAGCAGGCGCAGGGGGCACCGGCCGGGCCGCTGTCCGACATCTACTCGCTGGGTGTGACGCTGTACGAGGCGCTGGCCGGGCGGCTGCCCTTCGACGGCGAGACCGCCGCGGATATCGCCGCCCAGCACCTGCGCGAGGCCCCGCCGTCGCCACGGTCGATCAACCCGGACATCTCGCCTGCCGCCGAGTACGTCATCACCAAGGCCATGGCCCGGGACCCGCAGCGGCGCTACCGGTCGGCCGACGAGATGCTGGTGGACCTCCACAAGCTCCAGCGCGGGCTCGACCTGGACCAGACCGGCGTGCTGCAGCCCACGCCTGAGGCGACCATTGCGCTGCCGCGCGCAGCCGAGCCGTCGCGCCGCGAGCCTCCGCGCCAGGAGCCGCCCGCGCGCCCGGTGGCGCCGCCACTGCCGCGCCGGCGC
>JALGUI010000341.1 GCA_029820915.1 Candidatus Zipacnadia bacterium
TGGATCACGCCTGCACCCGCGAGGGGATACCATCGTGAACGTCGTCGCCATCGTCCTGGACACCTTCCGCAACGACATCGTCGGGCCCGGCAAGAAGCTCAGCCACTGCCGGACCCCCAACCTCGATGACTTCTACGACCGCGCCGTCGCCTTCGAGGGCGCCTACGGTGAGGGCCAGCCGACGCTGCAGATGCGCCGGGCGTTCTTCACCGGCCGGCGCACCTTCCCGTGGGTCCACAACTTCGACCGCCGCGGCCACTGGCACCACCAGCCCGGCTGGCACGAGATCCCGCCCCACCAGGACACGCTGGCGGAGATCCTCACCAGGCGCGGGTACTACACCGGCCTCGTCGCCGATGTCTACCACATGTTCAAGCCCACCATGAACTACTCGCGCGGGTTCGCGACGCTGGACTTCATCCGCGGCCAGGAGTCCGACAACTGGAAGCCCTGCCGGCCGGAGCTGATCGAGGAGCAGATGCGCCGGCACGTGCGCGAGCCCATAGGCTGGAAGCGCCACGCGACTCTCGTGCAGTACCTGTCGAACATGGTCGGGCGCGAGAGCGAGGACGACTACCTGTGCGCGCGCGTGGCCACCAGCGCCTGCGAGTGGCTGGACGCGGCGCACCGCAACGATCCGTTCCTGCTGTGGGTGGAGATGTTCGACCCGCACGAGCCCTGGGACCCGCCCACGAAGTACGCCGACGAGTACTGCCCCGGCTACGAGGGCATCGACGCCATCATGCCCGGCGCCATCCACGAGGGCGGCGAGCCGACTGAGGAGGAGATTGAGCGCACGAGGGCCCTCTACCTGGGCGAGGTCACCTTCGTGGACAAGCAGGTCGGGCGCATCTTCGAGAAGCTCGACGGCCTCGGCCTGTGGGACGACACCATTGTGCTGGTGCTCTCCGACCACGGCACCGCGATCATGGACCACGGGAGCTTCGGCAAGGGCGGCGGCAACATGCGCACCTACAACACCGGCTTCCTGTGGTACATGCGCCATCCCGACGGCCCCGAGGGCGCGGTGGTCGATGCCTACGTGCAGAGCCACGACGTGATGCCGACGCTGCTGACGGCGCTGGACGTGCCGCACCGGTGCGAGGGCATCGACATCTGGCCGCTGGCGACCGGGGAGGCGGAGGTATTGCGGCCCTTCATAGTGAACGGGTGGGCCGGCGCCGCCACCGGCAACGCGGCGGGCTGGGCGTCGGTGATGGACGAGGCGTGGCTCTACTCGTGCCCGGTGGGGCGCGACGACCCGGAGCCGATGCTGTTCGCGCTGCCCGACCAGGACGCGAACGTGCTTGACGAGCACCCGGACGTGGTCGCGGAGCAGCGGCGGCGCATCGAGGCCGTGGTCAACCAGCCGCTGGAGACGCTGCGCTTCAACGAGGTGTGCGACCCGGCCCCGCCGCCCTTCCACCAGTGGCTGAACGCGGGCGGGTGGGACTGACGCCGGTCGAACGCGAACGAACGACAGCGGCCCTTCGGGCCGCCCGCCGGCGAGACCGCCGGCGGCACAGTACTTCGTCAGGAGGACACTGATGAGCTTCAAGTGCGCGTTTCTGGGATGTGGCGGGCGGGCCAACGGCCACGCCTGGGTCTACGACCGCATCACGCGCGGCACCGCGGTCGCCTGCTGCGACCTGATCGAGGAGAAGGCGGTCGAGTTCGCCGGGAAGTACGACATCCCCAACTGGTACCTCGACCTCGATGAGATGATCGAGCGCGAGCAGCCGGACGTGGTCCACATGGTGATGCCGCCCACGATTCGCCACTCGCTGATGGGGCGGCTGTCCGACCACGGCGTGCCGGCGGTCATCGTCGAGAAGCCCATCGCCATCGGCGCGCGGGACTACGGGCTGCTGCGCGAGCTGGAGGCGTCCTCGGCCACGAAGTTCACGGTCAACCACCAGCTCCGCTACCACGAGCGCATCCTCGAGATGCTCGACCACGTGGCCGCCGGCGACATCGGCGCGGTGCGCTGCCTCGACGCCTCGGCGATGCTGGCGATGAGCGGCCAGGGCGTCCACGTGCTCGACCTCATGTTCGCCTTCGCCGACTACACGCAGGTGCGCGCCGTGCATGCGGCGTGCTCGGGCTTCGATGACATCAACGGCACACACCCGAGCCCCGAGAGCGTGTCGGCGCTGATCACCTTCGTGGACGAGAAGCGCGGCGTGCTGCAATCGGGCGCGGGCGTGCCGGAGATGGCCAAGGATGTGGCGCGGCACATGCACAAGCGCATCGCGGCCTACGGCGAGACGGGCTTCCTGCACTGGACCATGCATAGCTGGGAGAAGGGCATCGGCGGCACGGTCGAGCGCGGCGAGCACGAGTACCGCATCGTCGATGACGTGGGGCAGATCAACCTGACCAACGCGGTCTTCGACTGGATCGAGGACGACGGCGCGGTAACGCCGACGAACCTGGCGACCTCGCTCGACGAGTGGCTGGTGCTGCTGGCCTGCTACGCGAGCACGGTGCACAAGACGCCGATCGAGTTCCCGTTCGAGCCCGAGGACGATCTGCTGGAGCAGTACGTCGCGTTCGCGGGGGCGGAGTGGACGAACCCGCACGAGTAGCACACCATCTCGCGACAGGCACGAGGGAGCAACCGTGGCAACCGCAGACATGATTCAGAGCAGCGAGGAGCAGGCCGACGTCCCACGCGGTGAGCGCCTGCGCGTGACCACTATCGCCATCGCGCTGATCCTGGCCTTCGCCTCGGTGATCTGGGCGCGCGAGACCGAGCTGATGGCCTTCGCCTGCCAGATTACCGAGTCGGTGCCGCCCATGACCTCGCTGGGCTGGCTGCTGCTGCTCATGGCCCTGGCGGTGCTCTTGCGCGGGGTCGCACGGCGCGCCGGGGGAGAGGGTACACGGCTGGGCCGCCTGCTGAGCCGTCTCAGCATGTCCGGTCAGCAGATGATGTACGTCTACGCCTTCATCGCCATCTCGACCATCATCTTCGCGGTGGGCGTGCTCCAGACGCTGGTGCCGGAGCTGGCCACGCTGACCTACTTCACCGACCCCAGCAACGACTTCGGCGAGGCGTCGCAGTTCGTCAACGGCTCCCTGCAGGTCAGCGACCCCGAGGTCGTGCGCCAGTTCTACGAGGGCTCCGACGAGTCACTCACGGGCTCCGGTGCGGGCTCCGGCCTGCGCGGCTTCCTCAACGGGCCGATCTGGCGCACCAAGCTCGTGCCGTGGGGCGCGTGGATGCCGGCGGTGCTCACCTGGTCGCTGTTCCTGCTCGTGATGTTCGGGACCATGCAGTGCATCGCGGCCATGGCCGAGCGCGAGTGGACCCTGTCCGAGCGGCTGCCCTACCCGCTGGTCGAGATCCCGCTGGGCATCACCGAGACGCGCAGCTTCGCCTCCGGGATCCCGTTCCTGCGCGACCCGGTCATGTGGGTCGGGTTCATCGTCGGCGCCGGCTACGGCATCCACGAGATGATCGCCGCCACCACCTTCGCCTTCCCGCAGATGGGCCGTGAGCACTCCGTCAGCCGGCTGCTCACCGAGTACCCCTGGAGCGTGATCGGCGGCGGCTTCAACATCTTCCTGATGCCTGAGGCCTACGGCCTGGCCTTCTTCGCGCCCCAGGACGTGCTGCTGACCACGACGCTGGCCTGGATCCTGTACAACTTGTTCCGCGTCG
>JALGUI010000342.1 GCA_029820915.1 Candidatus Zipacnadia bacterium
CATCTTCCCGCTGTTCTGGTGGCTGACCGGGCGCGGCTACCGCACGAGTCCGATGCCGGTGCAGCTCGAGGGCTTCAAGATGGCCCAGGTCTCCGGGGCCGAGCCGAGCCGCCTCGCGCTGGGCATGGTGCTGGCCTTCCTGCTCGGCGGGTTCTTCACCTACTGGTCGGCCATACACCTGACCTACCAGCATGGCACGACCCCGCTGATTGGCCACAACCGCGGGCAGTGGAACCAGCTCGGGTCATGGTTGACCTATCCGCGCGATCCAAGCTGGCAGCGGATGACCTTCATCGCGGTCGGCGGCCTGGCGACGGCCGGGATGATGTGGATGCGCCTGCAGTTCCTGTGGTGGACGCTGGAGTACTTCTGGAGCTGCCTGGTCATCGCGTGGATCGTCAAGTGGGCGATCCTGCGTTGGGCCGGGCAGAGGGCCTACCAGCGCTTCACGCCCTTCGTCTACGGCGTGATCATCGGCGAGTACACGGTCGGCGCCTTCTGGAGCGCGATGAGCGTGCTGCTGCAGCGGCCGCTGTACGACTTCTCGCCGGGGTAGGGGCCGGCGGCGAACGGCAATGCCGAGGCCGGCAACCCCGCCCAGGGGCGGGGCAACCGGCAACCGGGGAACGGCGACGGCGGACGGCGGTGACAGACCGAGACGACCCGCCAACGAGGGCGTTGGCGGCACACGACAGGACGGCCTCGGCAGTGCGCCGAACTACGTAATGTCCGGATACTCGGGCTCGGGCTCGTGCGGGACGAACCGGAAGGAGTAGAGGTCCGCGTCGCGCAGCACGAAGCGCAGACGCACCGGCCGGCCCGCCAGCTCGCGCACGTCCCCGCCCGCGTCGCCCCAGCGCACGATGAAGCGCAGGTCGTCGCCGTAGATCTCCGGGCAGGCGGCCAGCGAGTAGTCCTCGATCGGCGCGCCGTCGGCGTCCTGGACCTCGACCTGCACGCTTCCCGCGCCGGAGGTCTCGAAGTTCAGCGCCAGGTTGCCGCCCTCGAAGATGATCGGCTTCGTGACGATCTCGCCGCCCGCCGTGGGCGCGGAGGCGGACACGAAGCCGTCGATGCGTATCGTGTAGCGGCGGAAGGCGGTATCGGTGCCCTCCCAGTAGCCCTCGGTGGCGTAGAGCGAGATCTCGTCGGGCGCGTCGTCGAGGGTGGATGCGGTCTCGACCAGTTGCCAGAAGATGAAGTTGTCGCCGTAGACCCAGGCCTCGCGCTCGCGCGGGCCGGGCCGGATGAAGGCCTCGGGCCAGCGGTTGAAGGTGAGGCCGTCGCGGCTGGTCATGAAGAGGGCGTCGGTGACGGCCGTGCCGTAGCGGCGGCCGGCGGCGGCGCGCGCCAGCCGCTCGTCGAGCATGGGCAGTTCGAGCACCGGCTGCGACCAGTTGCGGTCGGTGTAGCGCATGGGGAAACCCATGAAGATATGCGGGGCGCGGTAGTAGGGCTGGATCTGGTTGGTGTAGAGGTGCTCGGGCTCGGAGGCCACGTACTGCAGCCACTGCGGCTCGGGGAAGTGCAGGATGTCCGGCGACGCGGCGGTCATGATCGCGCGCACGCCGTCCGCGAAGCCGCGGTGGTACTCGCGGTACCGCCCGATGGTCGGGTCCCAGAACATGAGGTTCTGCGAGTCGAAGGCTCCCGTGGTCACGCTCGGCTCGTTGCTCAGCAGCGAGAAGTGCGCGCCGTCGCCGGAGGCGAGGACGTACATCCCCTTCGGCTTGCCGCCGACGATGATGATCTTGTAGCGCTGGTCGGGCGGGCAGTCCGGGTTGGTGTCGAGCCAGGCGGCGGTGTGTGCCGGGTCGCCGCCGATCTCCGCCACCGCCTCGGGGGTGAGGACGATGTTGTTGGCGGTGGAGCCGAGGAACTCGTGGATGCCCAGCTCCGGGCGGCGCCAGTGGATGCCGTCATCGCTCTCCGCGTAGCACAGCACCCACGGGTGGTCCTCCAGCGCCTGCGCGGGTTCGCCGGAGTGGCGGTAGTGCAGGCCGCGGTAGTACATGCGGTACAGGTCGCCGGAGCGCGTGCGCTCTTGGAAGACCGAGCAGAAGGCGCTGGCGTTGCCCTCCCACGGGGCGTCGGTGCGGAAGACGATCTCGCGCCGCACGGGAGGACGAAGCTCAAGCGTCACCTCGCCGGTCATCTCGTCGATGAGGAAGTCATCGACGAACAGCTCGAGCCGGGAGCCGATGTTGATGGGCTCCTGGGCGGACGCACCGGTTGCCATGAGCGGGATCACCACCATCGCGAGTGTCGGTCGGATGGACATGCAGGCACCCCCGGGAGGTGCAAGCTGCGAGCAGACGGCGAACGACAACGGCGTCCAGGCGAGGCGCCTGGACTCCAAGAGCTTGCGGCGACGGCGCGCGGCGAACGACAACGGCGTCCAGGCGAGGCGCTTGGACTCCAAGAGCTTGCGGCGACGGCGTGCGGCGGACGGCAGCGGCCGGGCATCGCGAAGCCTGAGTGCGCTCGCGTCGCCCAACCGGCGGATGGTCGGGGACGGCGCTACTCGAACCAGAGCGAGAAGAGCTGCGCGTGCCGCGCGGTCACGCGGACGCGGACGGTCTCGCCGGCCGGCAACTCGTGGCCGGGCCACTCAACTTGGTGGCGCAGGCCGTCGCCACGGACGGGTGAGCAGTCCGTCGATGACAGGCCCGGTATGGGCTCCCCCGCCTCGTCCAGCAGTGCCACCCGCATCTCGCCGCCGGCGCAGCTCGCGTTGACGAAGAGGGAGCGGCCGCATGGCATGGGCGTGGTCAGCAGGGAGGCCCAGCGCTCGCCGGCGTCCATGGAGACGAAGCCATCGCGTCGGATCGACGCCAGACCCATCGCCGCTCCGCGCTCGCCGCTTTCATGGCCCCCGGCCCAACCCGAGTAGTAGACGCGGATCTCGTCCTCGAGCACGATGGGCGACTGCACGGTCAGGATCATGCCGGACTCCCAGCCGCCCTCGGGCCCCAGCCCGATGATCGCGTTGCGCGCCTCACTGCGGTGCCACTCGCGGCTGTCGCGGCTGTAGGCGAGCTGCACATCGATGGTGTCGGCGTCGGTGTGATAGACCCAGAGGAGGCCCAGGTACAGGTCCTCGTAGGGGAAGGCGGCCATGCCATAGAACTGGGTGGCGCCCTGCGGGTCGCGCTCGTCGGGCACGAGCACGACCTCCGGGATGCTCCACGAGACGGCGTCGGCGCTCTCGCCACGGCCCACAATGCGGCCGGTGCCGAAGACCTCGGCGCGGCGGACCTTGGCGAAGGCGACGTAGCGCCCGCCGGCCTCGTCGAAGAAGGTGTTGATGACATCGCCGGGCCCGTTCGGGTCGGTGCCGCCGGCCGGGCCGGCCCAGACGGGATTGCCATCGTGGCGTTGCCAGCGAATGCCATCGGGGGAGTGGGCGAGGTAGTAGCCCGAGGGCCCGCCGGTCAGGTTCCAGAACAGCATCCTGTAGCGCTTGGCCGGGTCGGGCTGGCCCGGGTCCTTCAGGACGGTCGGGATACACGCGTCATAGATCACGATGTTGTTGGCCGTCGAGCCATCGAACTCGACGGCTCCCAGCTCCGGCTTGTCCCAGGTGATACCGTCGCGCGAGGTGGCGAGGCAGACGGCGAAGCGCGACTTCCCGGCCTCCGTCTGGAAGATGGCGAGGTAGTACCAGCGGTACTCGCCGTCGTCCATCATGCAGGTGCCGTAGCAGTAGACGACCTTGCCCTCCCAGGGCCGGTCGGCGCGCACCAGGGGGTTGGCCGGATGCTTGGCAAACGAGTGCCAGCTCCTGACCATGTCGGTGGACGCGATGTGGTCGTCGGTGATGAAGAGGGCACGCCGGCCGGCCATCAGGTCCGCACTCCCCTCGC